>NZ_JBBMFC010000007.1:0-129248 GCF_040096225.1 Hominiventricola aquisgranensis
AAAGCTGTTCGTTTAAAAATTTTCAAAAGAATTTTCGAAGATTTTCAAAGCACTATTTAATTATCAAGGTTCATGTTTTTCTGTTTTGTTGTCTCACTGACAACTCTGATAGAATATCATATCTTGTTATATTTTGTCAACAACTTTTTTAACTTTTTTTATAAGTTTTTATAAGCTGTGATACTTAACAAAACAATTTATCTTTCAGTCTGTGGCTGCTCTCGCAACCAGCTTGATTAGCATAGCATCAGAGCCATCGATTGTCAATACCCAATTTTACATTTATTTACAAATTTTTTATTCGCTCTTTATATGACTTTAAGCCTCATTCTTGTCATCCAATTCAAACCAGAATTCTACACCATTGTCGTAGTTGATCACGCCATACTGCTGATGCATGGACTCCATGATTGCTTTTACAATAGAAAGGCCTACTCCACTGCCTCCATACTCTCTGGTTCTTGCCTTGTCAACTTTATAGAATTTGTCCCAGATACGTCCCACATCTTCCTCTGGAATCGGTTTTCCGGTATTGAAGACACCAGCTCTCACATGTCCATCTTGTCTCTGGATCGTAATCTTGATAATTTTCTCCCCATCCACATGATTCAATGCATTACTGATATAGTTATTAAGTACCTGCTCCATCTTGAATTCATTTGCCCAGGCATAGACTGGCTCCTGCACATCATACACCAGCTTCACATCCTTCTGTTCAAAGAGCACCTGCATGGAACGAAGCATATTATGGATCATGGAAGCCAGATCAAACCGTTCCATAGTCACCACTTCATTGCCAAATTCCAGTTCATTGAGAGTCAGCAGATTCTTCACCAGCTTGTTCATCTTACCCGCTTCATCCATGATTACATCGCAATAGAACTCCCGACTCTCCGGATCGTCGTTGATACACTCTTTTAATCCTTCTGCATACCCTTGTACCAGTGCAATCGGTGTCTTCAATTCATGTGACACATTGGAGAGAAATTCTTTTCTCATCTCATCTCGCTTCTCTTTCTGCTCAATATCCCGCTGCAGTTCGTTATTGGCTGTCTTCAATTCTGAGATGGTCTTCTCCAGGGTCTCCGATAACTGATTCATATGATTTCCCAGAAAAATAATCTCAGAATCTCTTCCGCCTTCAAATTTCACATCAAAATCCAGATCACTCATACGTTCTGATAGCCGTGCCAGTTCCAGGATCGGTTCGGAAATACGTTTGGACACCCAATGGATGATAAATGCGCCAACCAGCAATACGATACTTCCCACATAGATGAGAAAACGGTTTGCCAAAGACACACTTTCCCTGATCGGTTCTACCGCTGTCCGGATAATAAAAGGTTCTCCGCCGCTTAACACACCTGCCATTTTCAGATATCCACCGTTTGGTGAATCCCTGTTCACACTCATCAGATACTGATCATTCTCTGCCAGAATAGATTTCTGATTCGGCCGTATTCCCAGCACATATTCATACAGATCCCGCTGTAGTTCCTCCGAATCATGAACAGATGTCAGCCTTGCCCGTCCATTTTGATCCATGACAAACAGACTGATATTATCGGTCTCACAGATTGTCCGAAGTCCAGCCAGAAATTTTTCGCCGCTCAGATTATCAGCCTTCGAAGCTTCATCCATATATTCATAAGCTTCTTTGATCGCCATGAGTTTGTTCTTTATATAGTAGTCCTGCAGGAAAAAAATATTTGCCACCCAGCAGGCCGCCAGTGCCACGATCAGGACTGCCGAGAAAATAATAGTCATTCGGGTTCCTATGGATCTCACTTTTTTCACTTTATTTTTCTGTCTTTGTTCTGTATGCATACTTCCATCTCCCGTACTGAAAAAAGGCAAAGCACCGAGGCGCTTTGCCTTTTACTGCTGTATTTTATTGTATCACATCACAGAAAAACGTCTATGCTTTTCACAGGAATTTCATATTCCTTCCTATGAAGAACAAAACTCATGATTATGAAGCAGTTCATGTTCTTTTCCTTTGAGGAATCCTTCGTACAGAGACATGATCATCGGGTTTTCATCACTCTTCTTGATCACTGCCACATTATCTGCCCGATAGATGCCTTCCGTTCTGGCTGCCTTGGTACGGTCGCCTGCCAGTCTCGGCTGGCCTCCACCCATAATACAGCCTCTGCGGCACGCCATTACTTCGATCAGATGGTAATTCTTCTCTCCGCTCTTCACCTGCTCCATAACTGCTCTTGCATTTGCCAGTCCACTGACAACGCAGATATTCAGGTCGATTCCCTCATAAGGAATGGAGAACTCTCTGATAAATCCACCGTCACGAACACCACACTCGGCAATAGCTTCCAGCGTTTCTTTGTCATGTCCTGGCACCAGCCGGCGGATCACCGCCTCGGTTACTCCACCAGTTACACCAAAGATCACACCTCCGCCGGAACCAAATCCAAACGGAATATCAGAAGACTCTGGCTCCAGTTCTGCAAATTCAATACCGGTCATGCGGATCATATCGATCAGCTCCGTGGTAGTAATTACATAATCTGTATCCTGTTCTCCATGTGTGAAACTGTTAGATCTCTTTGCCTCCATCTTCTTAGCTGTACACGGCATGAAAGAAACCATCACTGTCTTCTTGCCTTCCGGATTGTTTGCCGGATCGCGGAACCATTCTTTGGTCACTGCTGACATCATTCCCTGTGGAGAACGGCAGGTAGATACATGTTCCTTATATTCCGGGAACTGATCTCCCACAAATTTAACCCATGCCGGACAGCAGGAAGTCAGAAGCGGAAGCTTCTCGCCAGTTTTCAGGCGGTTCAGGAACTCCGCAGATTCCTCCATGATAGTCATATCGGCACTGAATGTAGTATCATATACTTCATCAAATCCAATACGGTGAAGCACATTGACGATCTTGCCCATGACACTCTTACCCTTTGGCAGACCAAAGGCGCTTCCTACTGCCACACGGACAGCCGGTGCCACCTGTGCGACAACTCTGACATCAGGATCAGCCAAAGCTTCCCATACTGCCTCTCTGTTGTGACGGATACTGATTGCTCCGGTCGGACAGAAGATCTGACACTGACCACAGTTTACGCAGTCTGTCGCAGCGATCTCTTTGTCAAATGCCGGCATAACCATAGCTTCTGAACCACGAAATGCAAAATCCAATGCGCCTACACCCTGCAGTTCGTTGCAGACACGAACGCAATTACCACAGAGAATACATTTATTCGGATCTCTGACGATAGACGGAGAACTGAAATCCAGTGGCTTCTGTTCTCTGTAATTGCTGTATCGTACAGAAGTCACGCCAAAACGGTGTGCCAGTGTCTGCAGATTACAGTCACCACTCTTAACACAGGTCGTACAGTCTCTGCAGTGAGATGCAAGCAGAAGCTCAATGATCAGTTTTCTGTATTTTTTTAATTTTCCGGTATTGGTGTAGATCACCATGCCGTCTCTTGGTTCTTCTGAGCAGGAAGCAAAAGTTCTTCCTCTGTCATCCTCTACCGTACACAGACGACAGGCTCCAAACGTGGACAATTCCGAGTGATAGCATAATGTTGGAATATCAATACCCGCTTTGCGGATAACAGTCAGGAGGTTCTTCTCATCGGTAAATTCTACTTTTCTTCCATCGATTGTAATTGTTCCCATATTCGTCCCCCCTATGCTTCAATATAGACAGCGTCAAATGCACAGTTATCCTTACATGCCGAACACTTGATGCACAGGCTCGGATCAATGTGGTAGCTCTCCTTACGCACACCTGTGATAGCTCCCACCGGACAGTTCTTTGCACACTTTCCACAGCCCTTACAGAACTCTGGGTTGATAATGAATCTGCGCATTGCCTGACAGACTTTTGCACGACACTTGTGGTCACGGATATGTTCCTCATACTCATCCCGGAAGGTCTTCAGAGTACTGAGCACCGGCAGCGGCGCACTCTTCCCAAGTCCGCACAGAGCCATGCTCTGAATCATTTTTGCCAGTTCCTCCAGACGGTCCAGATCTTCCATTTCACCTTCATCATTCACGATCCGCTCCAGGATCTCCAGCATTCTCTTGGTTCCTTCCCGACACGGAACACATTTTCCACAGGACTCTCTCTGGGTAAAGCTCATGAAGAAACGGGCAACCTCTACCATACAGGTATTGGTATCCATAACTACCATTCCACCGGATCCTACGATTGCATCGAATTTCTTTACAGAGTCAAAATCCAGAGGCTCATCCAGATGTTTCTCTGTCAGACATCCACCGGAAGGTCCACCGATCTGAACTGCTTTGAACTGAGCACCATTTTTGAGACCGCCACCAATATCAAAGATGATCTGGCGAAGGGTACTTCCCATCGGCACCTCGATCAGACCTGTATTTTCAATAGATCCAGTCAATGAGAAGGTCTTGGTTCCCGGGCTGCCCTCTGTACCGATGGTACGATACCAGTCTGCTCCTTGCAGAATGATTTTCGGCACATTGGCATAAGTCTCTACGTTATTTAATACGGTCGGCTTCTCCCACAGACCTTTTTCTACGGTTCTTGGCGGTTTCACACGCGGCATACCACGCTTGCCTTCAATAGAAGCAGTCAGTGCAGAACCTTCTCCACAGACAAATGCACCTGCTCCTCTGTTAATATGTAAGCGGAAAGAAAAATCTGTTCCCAGAATATGGTCTCCCAAGAGTCCTCTCTCTTCCAGCTGTGCAATAGCATGACGAAGTCTTGCTACAGACATCGGATATTCCGCACGTACATAAATATATCCCTCTGAAGATTCTACTGCGTAAGCGGCGATCATCATGCCTTCGATCAGTTTGAACGGATCGCCTTCCATAACGGAACCATCCATGAACGCTCCAGGGTCACCCTCATCACCATTACATACTACATAACGGGTCTTCTCAGCCTGACGTGCCACCTGTTTCCATTTCTTACCACAGGGGAATCCTCCGCCTCCACGTCCACGAAGTCCGGAACGGTCAACTTCATTGATCACATCCTCTTTGGACATCTCAAACATGGCTTTTGACAGTGCTTCAAAACCTCCTGCTGCAATATATTCATCCAACGACTCCGCATCCACACGACCACAGTTTTCCAGAACGATTCTGGTCTGCTTTGCCATAAACGGAATATCTTCCGGATGACGATAATGCACGTCTTTCTTTGAATAAAGAAGGCGTTCTACCACTTCTCCATGTAGAACAGTCTGTTCAAAAATCTCCTGGCAGTCCTCTTTCTGCACTTTTACGTACTGGATAGTCTCTCCGCCTCTCTGAATTCTGACCAGGGGTCCTAACTCACAGAAGCCCTGACATCCTGTCTTCTTTACCCCCACATGCTCTCCCTCATCATGTGGTGCAAAATCCAGACAGACATTTGGCGTATCTCTTACAAGTTCCAGAAATTCCTCATAAATCTTTGTTGAACCGGTTGCAATACAGCCGGTGCCGGAACAGACAAGAATGCGGCAGTCACAGTCTTCTATATGCGCTTTGGCCGCCGTCCGCACCTGCATTAAATCTTCTCTGTTTTTAATCATCAGCCAATACCTCTCAATTCTTCAATCACTGCCAGCGCTTTCTCCGGTGTCATGGAAGGATGCACCTCTTCATTGACCATCATGGTAGGCGCAAGTCCACAGGCACCCAGACAGGATACGGTCTCTACGGTGAACATCATGTCGTCAGTCGTATGCTTTTTCCTGCTCAATCCAAGTTCTTTCCAAAGTGCTTCCAACACCGGCATAGATTTACGTACATGACAGGCCGTTCCGTCACACACTTTGATCACATATTTTCCCTTGGCTTCAAAAGAAAAATTCTCATAGAAAGTAGCGACGCTGTAAGCTTTTGCCTCTGTGATTCCGATCTGTTCGGCTACATAAGTTAACAGTTCCCCCGGCAGGTAGCGGTACTCCGCCTGAATATCCTGCATAATTGGAATCAGCGAACCGGCTTTCTTGCCGTAGTGCTCGATGATCTCGTCTGTCTTACGATAATAAGACTGGTCCAGCATTCCTTATTCCTCCTTGTCCCATATATTTATTTTGTGCAGTTCGCACATAACCCTATGAATATATATTATCATTTTCTGGTATTATGCACAATATACGAAATAAACAGTTTTTTACTATGCATTTTGACAAATTCAGCAGTTAGTTTTTATAAATGTGCTTTATACAAACGATGTATCTTCTGTCTTTTGTATTACAAAAACTACTTGACATCGTACTTTCCATCCTCTATCATGTATCAAAGATGCAATTTCACTTTGGCGTAAGCTTTACATGTTTTCGGGCTTGTAAAGGTTTCGACGGGGGTTTTGAAGTTGTGGCAGCCATCCGAAGGCACCGCGTAAGGTGCAAATCTAAATATAAACGCTGAAGATAATTTAGCAATCGCTGCCTAATGGCAGCTGTCTGACTCAGAGCACCTACACTTTGTGACCCAGGCATCGACTATGTAGGAAACGACACACGCTAAGCTTTGCGCGTGTGGGCGTATCATGAAGCTACTAAAACTGTAAGCCTGTCATTTGGCGTGCAGCGGAGGGAATGTCAAACAAGTGACTGTGATGGGAGATACCGCAATGAATGGGCTTTCGGACGCGGGTTCGATTCCCGCCAGGTCCATATGGACGAGGAGTTCTGATTTTTAGAATCGGGGCTCTTTTTTTATAAACAAAACCTTACATCGTTGTCTCATTTTCACAAAATAAACATATTCCCTTGCTACAATAAAACAAAAAGACCGGGAGGAGTGTCTGTCATGGATAAACTGAAGATCCTTGTAGTTGATGATGAAAGTCGCATGCGCAAGCTGGTCAGAGACTTTCTTGTAAAACAGAATTTTGATGTACTGGAAGCCGGAGACGGTGAAGAAGCGGTGGACATTTTCTTCCGCGAAAAAGATATTGCACTGATCATTCTGGATGTAATGATGCCGAAGATGGACGGCTGGCAGGTATGCCGTGAGATCCGCGCCTATTCCAAGGTTCCGATCATCATGCTGACTGCTAAGAGTGATGAGCGAGATGAACTCCAGGGATTTGATCTTGGTGTAGACGAATACATTACCAAGCCGTTCAGTCCTAAGATTCTGGTTGCACGCGTGGAAGCGATCCTGCGCCGTTCCAATCTGCTCACCAATGAAGATATCATCTCTGCCGGCGGCATTGAACTGAATAAATCTGCTCATCAGGTGAAGATTGACGGCAAGGACATTGAACTGAGCTTCAAGGAATTCGAACTGTTGGCTTATTTTATGGAAAATCAGGGCATCGCTCTGTCCCGTGAAAAAATTCTTAATAATGTGTGGAATTATGATTATTTCGGTGATGCCAGAACCATTGACACCCATGTAAAGAAACTGAGAAGCAAACTGGGTGAAAAAGGAGAACTTATCAAAACCATCTGGGGAATGGGATATAAGTTTGAGCCATAAAATGCGATACTTGTAAACTTGTAACAGCCCGGGGTGACAGCATAAAAGCTCGTATGACGTGTATCGGACAACGCAATCTCTGTGCATCGGCTGAATACGTACACTTTCAGTGTACGCACCAGCCGATACACGGAGCTCACGTATGTTCGCTCCAAGTCATACAGCGCAGTTTATTGCTGTCACCCTGGGCTGTTGTAGGTTATAAAAGTATATTTTTTATTTGCTTCTTCTTTAGAAGTGAAGATTTCTATTTCTTCACAGACTTTTAATTCAGATTTCCAGTTCTTGCAATTTTCCAAAAATTCTTTAAGATCAGCAGCAATCAGATAAGTTTTTCTGTCTTTGTCGATATAGCAGATCGGCAAATCACTTTCTATATCTGTCGTTCCACCAACGGTTCCGATATAACCATCATCACTGTCCCAAGCCATAATATCGATCCATGGAACGGTAAAAAAATCTATATTCACCATCCTGTCATCAAAAATGAAATGAATGTCATACTCATCTGCATATCTCTGATATTCCTCATCTCTGTCTTCCACCGGCATGGAATATGCCGTTGTTCCCACCGGGACGACCTCTTTTCCTGATACAAAAACCCCAATACAAGCTCCATCCACCTGACTCATGTCTACATAAACTCTCTCCATATTGCTCCCCATAAACACCAGCTTACTAACTCAAATATAGATGAATTTGTCGCTTTTGTAAACTTCCAACAGTTCCTCAAAAATCTTAACAACTATGCATCTGAATAAGTTTCATCAGAATCTGCAACAGCTCCGGACGGCAACATAAAAGTTTTCAAAACCTGAATCAGCCCATGCTGATAGATTTCTACAAACTTTTATGCTGTCGTCCGGAGCTGTTTACAGTATTATTTATTCCTGCGTCGGCTCCTGTGCATTCAAAATCTGCATAAATTCATCACCGGTAATGGTCTCTTTTTCATACAGATATTTTGCCAGTTCGTGGAGCTTCTGCTTATTATTTTTCAGAAGATCCATAGCTTTCTCATATTCTTTCTTCAAAAGCGTTTTTGCTTTTTCATCAACGATTGCTGCGGTCTCAGCGGCACAGGCAAGGGAAGTGTCTCCGCCCAGGTACTGACCATTGACAGTCTCCAGTGCCATCATACCAAACTCATCACTCATACCGTAACGTGTGATCATGGCACGGGCGAGCTTGGTCATCTGCTCAATATCATTGGAAGCACCCGTGGTAATAGAACCAAAGATCAACTCTTCTGCTGCACGGCCTCCCGCATAGGTTGCAATCTTATTTTCCAGTTCTTCTTTGCTGAGCAGATACTGATCCCGTTCCTCCACCTGCATGGTATAGCCAAGTGCTCCAGAAGTTCTCGGAATGATCGTGATCTTGGTGACCGGTGCAGAATGACTCTGCAGGGCTGCCACCAGCGCATGACCCGTCTCATGGTATGCTACGATCAGTTTTTCCTTATCAGAAAGAACAGCATTTTTCTTCTGATATCCAGCAATAACTACTTCGATACTCTCTTCCAGATCTTCCTGGATCACATACGTACGACCATTTCGGACTGCACGGAGAGCTGCCTCATTTACCATATTTGCCAGCTCTGCACCAGACGCACCTGCAGCGGCTCTTGCGATAGCATGGAAATCTACGTTATCTCCCAGCTTCACTTTCTTTGCATGTACTTTTAAAATGGCTTCGCGGCCTTCCAGATCCGGCAGTTCCACCGGGATTCGTCTGTCAAAGCGACCCGGCCGAAGCAGTGCAGGATCCAGAGTCTCCGGACGGTTAGTTGCTGCCAGGATCACGACACCCTTGGAGCCATCAAATCCATCCATCTCTGTCAGAAGCTGGTTCAGGGTCTGCTCCCGTTCATCGTTGCCGCCCACACCGGCACTGTCTCTCTTCTTACCAATGGTATCGATCTCATCAATAAATACGATACAAGGTGCTTTTTCATTTGCCTGCTTGAACAGATCACGGACCTTGGCAGCTCCCATGCCGACAAACATTTCCACAAATTCCGAACCGGAAATGGAGAAAAACGGTACTTCTGCCTCACCGGCAACAGCTTTAGCCAACAATGTCTTACCAGTTCCAGGAGGGCCTACAAGCAGGGCTCCTTTTGGCATGGTTGCACCAATTGCCTGATATTTCCCCGGATTATGGAGGAAATCAACGATCTCCTGCAGCTGCTCCTTTGCCTCATCCTCACCAGCCACATCATGGAATTTGATTCCCGTCTCGCTGGCCACATAAACCTTGGCATTACTCTTACCAAACTGCATGGCATTTCCAAGACCGCCGCCACCCATCTTTTTCATCAGCATCCGGGACAGCATCTGCCCGATTGCCACAAAGACAGCGATCTGCAGGACAAACAAAATAAACTGACTTACCCAGGAATCTTTTTCATCCTGTATTTTTCCAAATTTACATCCGGAATTATAGAGTCGATCTACCAGATCCGGATCATTAAACACAACCGTGGAATAAGCCTGCTGCTTTTCTGCCTTATCAGTGAAATAAATCACATCATCTTCCACCTGAGCAGTATCCACTTCTTTGTCATTCAACATGGTCAGGAAAGTTCCGTAATCCACTTCCTTAATCTGTGTCTTTAATAATGACGGAACTACGATTGTATTTAGCAGCACCATCACAAGAAGGACAACACAATAATAGAAAATCAACGGTTTCTTTGGTTTCTTCACCTGTTGCATCTCGTCACACTCCTCTTTTTTCAGTCTTACCAACAGTTGCCATTATGATACGACAACATAAATTAAATGTAAACCCTGGGAAATATTCAGATTTCGCATAGATTTTCACTTTTCTTTTCTCTTAGTAAATAGTACAATAATCATAATTATTTTAAGACATAGGTCACTTGTCTTTATATCGGAAAGGGGTTAAAATCATGGAATTTTTTGAAAAAGTAAACGAACTGGCAAAAGCTGCCGCTGATAAGACTGCTGAAGTGGTAGAAGATACCCGCCTGAAAGCACAGATTTTGAACGATGAGAAATCCATCCGTGAGCTGGAAACCAAGATCGGCGCCTGGTACTACGAGCAGTTTTCCGCAGGTCTTCCTGTAGCTGAGGAAGTCAGCGAATGGTGTACCGCCATCTCTGTCCATAAGGCAAATATCGAAGAGAAAAAAGAGGCGCTGAAACATACTTCCGCGAAAGATGCTGAGGTGGCAGATGATGTCGCAGAACCGGAAGAGGATCCTTTTGAGTAATTTTATGTATATGTAAAACAAGGGGCTGCTGCACATGCAGCATCCCCTTGTTCAACCATTTTATTCCACCACAATATCTGCAAATTCTGCATTTGCCGCTTTCCGAAGATCCTCCGGCTTTAATTCCAGCTGAGTTCCCAGATGTCCGCCACTGACCACCATGGTCTGCAGATTCTGTGCACTGGCATCGATACGGGTCACGTACTGCTTTTTCATACCAACTGCCGTACAGCCGCCTCTCACATAGCCGGTCACCGTGTTAATGTCCTTCACATGCAGCATGGCAAGGGATTTCTCTCCCACCTCACGGGCTGCTTTTTTCAGATCCAGTTCTCCTTCGATTGGAAGTACAAACACAAAATAATTCTTACTGTTTCCCACCGTCACCAATGTCTTGTATACTTTCTCATGGGGCAGACCCAGCTTGTCTGCGATCTGTATCCCGTCAATAAATTCACCACACTCATAAGTCATCGCCTCATATGGAATCTTCATACGGTCCAGCATACGCATGGCATTCGTCTTGATTTCTTTCTGTTTTGCCATCTTTTTCATCTCCTGCTTCTTCTGTCGGCTCTCTTGTCCCTTATGGCTTTCGCCGACCTTCGCGCCTCATCATAGCACATATTTTTTCAAAAATCCATACAATAATCATATATCGATCAGGCAGGGAGGTATCTCTATGGACACACTGCTTTCCGTCAGTCATGTCTCGTATTCCTACCACACATTGTCGGGTGAGACCCCGGCACTGTCAGATATTACCTTCTCTGTAAAAGAAGGGGAATTCCTATCCATTGTTGGTCCCAGCGGCTGTGGTAAATCCACGCTGCTTTCACTGTTGGCCTCATTGATGGAACCGGAATCAGGTACGATCATTCTTCGAGGGAAGCCTCTGGCTCCTCACACCGCCAATATCGGATATATGCTGCAAAAAGATCATCTCTTTGAATGGCGCACCGTCTACCGGAATATTGTGCTCGGTCTGGAGATTCAGAAAAAAATGACTCCTGCGTACCTTCATCATGTGAATCAGCTGATGGAGGCTTATGGGCTGTGGGCATTTCGTAATTCCAGACCTTCTGAACTGTCCGGCGGCATGCGGCAGCGGGCAGCCTTGATCCGTACACTGGCCCTCGACCCGGAGCTATTACTTCTGGATGAACCATTTTCTGCTCTGGACTATCAGACCCGTCTGACAGTCTGTGATGATGTGCGGCAGATCATCCGTCAGGAAAAGAAAACAGCCATTCTTGTGACCCATGATCTCTCTGAAGCCATCAGCATGGCTGACCGGGTGCTGGTCTTAAGCAGACGCCCTGCGACGATCCATCTGGATCTTCCGACCATCTTCGAAGATCAGACTCTGTCTCCTATGAACCGGCGGCAGGCACCAGAATTTCAGGGGTATTTCAATCAAATATGGAAGGAGCTGAATCACCATGAATGAAACAAGTTCCCTTCAGTCTGCCTTCTTAAAGAAGCACCGGCAGCACCATCATCTGGTACTGTTCTTACGGATTCTCGGATGTATTCTCTTTCTGGGGCTCTGGGAGATCAGCACCCGTCTGTCCTGGATCGACTCCTTCATCTTCAGCAGTCCTTCCGGAATCCTTAAGACTTTAGCTGTCATGAGTGGGGATGGATCCCTCTTTCTCCACACAAAAGTCACCTTATATGAGACATTGGTCAGTTTTCTGCTTGTCATCGGCATCAGTTTTCTGACTGCCACTCTTCTGTGGATCTTTCCAACTGTCTCCGAGATACTGGAACCCTGGCTGGTCGTCCTCAACAGTCTTCCAAAATCTGCACTGGCCCCTCTTCTGATCGTATGGTTAGGAAGCGGTTCCCGCACTATTATCGTTGCAGGCATGTCCGTGGCCATCTTTGGCAGCATTATCAGCATGTATACTGCATTTCGGGAGACTGACAGCGAAAAGATCAAGCTCATCCATACTCTTGGAGGTGGTAAACGAGAAGCTCTGTGCTATGTGATCTTCCCTTCCAGCCTGCCTTCCGTGATCAGCATTCTCAAAGTCAATATCGGTCTCTGCCTGGTCGGTGTGATCATCGGAGAATTTCTCGCTGCCAGAGAAGGTCTCGGGTATCTGATCATCTATGCCAGCCAGATCTTCAAGCTGAACTATCTGATCGCCGCTCTCATGGTGCTGTGTCTGATCGCCCTGATCCTCTACACCGTTATTCAAAAATTTGAGCACCAGATCAAGAGAAGCCGGTCCTGAACGAACCGGCTTCTCTTTCTATTCTTCATCATATTTTGTGACCTGTACACGAATTTTTTCAAACAGCTTTTATTCCAGTCCCGCTTTTTCATCGCGCACTCTCTACAGCCTTCACAATGGCCCGCTCCATCACATGGGCTGCCAGTGTTCCGGTCACATTGATATCTGCTTTCACATCACCAATAGATGCGGCATAGATACTGTCTCCATCTGCCATAGTTCCCACCGGATTAATACAGCGGGCATAGGCATTTCTTGTCATGGATGCGATCTTGTTCATCTGTGCTTTGTTGAACTGGCCATTGGTGATCACTGCACCAATGGTGGTATTTCCCGTAAACAGGTTCTGCGGACAGCCAAGCTTCCACAATTCCTCGCAGCTGTCACCGAATGCTGTTCTGCCTTCATTCATAAGACCTGCCATCTTCGCTCCATTTGCAGGATCAAAAATATCTCCCAGGGCATTGACCACAACGACTGCTGCCACCTGAAGTTCTCCTAATGCCATGGCATAACATCCAATTCCGGTCTTGGAAGCGCGTTCCATACCGCACAGCTTTCCAACAGTCGCACCCGTTCCAGCTCCCACATTTCCCATTGCGGTGGTTGGATGCTCCAGTGCCTGCAGGCAGGCTTCATATCCCATCTTCGCATCCGGGCGGATCGTAGCACTTCCCAGTCCCAGATCAAAGATACAGGACTGACATACCAGCGGAACCTTCGCAAATCCCGTCTCAAATCCAATACCATGGTCTTCCAGACAACGCATGACTCCATCGGATGCTGCCAGTCCATAAGCGGATCCGCCAGACAGTACGATAGCATTCAGCGGATTGTCCGCTGTCACCGGCGAGGTAAGCGGTGTCTCTCTGGAAGCCGGGCCTCCACCGCTTATATCACAGCCTGTCACTGCTCCTCTGTCTTTGTCAAACAGAAGCACCGTCACACCGGTCTTCGCCTCCTGATCCTGTGCGTGTCCCATGGACAGTCCCTTTATCTCCGTGATCGGTATCTCATGAATCAATGCCATGTTCTCTCTCCTCTATGCTCTGTGCAGTGCTGCACCCAGTGTTCTTGAGATCGCACCTGCAAGAACGAAGCACACAACTGCCTCGATCAATCCCTGAACGCCCACGAAGGCTACAACAAAGGTAAACGGATTGCTCACACCAAGAGCAGATACAAATCCCTGAATATATTCGGTGTTATAAAATACTACTACCAGACTGGTCATAAAAAATAGAGTATTCAGAAGCGGACAGGAAAGACTTGCCACCAGATAAGCTCCGTTTTTCATAGATTTTTTCAATGCCTGAAAAATCAGTCCACAGAGCAGTCCTTCCAGAAGTCTTGGTACGATACACACAAATGCAGTTCCCAGCGGATTGATGGAAAACAGCATCGTTCCAAATGCACCCATTCCAAAACACTGCATAAAGCTGGTGATTCCAAATGCAAGTCCACAGATTGCTCCGCCCTTTGGTCCTAAGATAATAGCTCCTACAGCTACCGGTACGGTCAGGAATGTGATGGAAAGTCCCATGGTCTGAAAATATCCCAGCGGGGTAAATGCCATAACGAAGATAATGGCTACCATCAGGGCCAGTTCTACCATAAATTTGGTACGTGCTGCGTGTTGATTGTTCATAATAAGTTTTCTCCTCTTCTTCTCCGATGAAACGGCGTATCAATACGTCCCCTGTCTCTCGGAATATAAAATATGGTCAGCAATATAAAAAATTTCTGCTGCCTGTTGGGGATGTATGAACGTAATAACGGGAAAAACACACAAAAAGAAACTGTCAGTGGGACAGTCTGAGATACATGGCAAATTTTCGCGAACAGTTGCCGCCAGCTCCGGTCAGCACTCTTCTTCTTTGCTTTGTATATAAATAAATGAATGATGCGTTTTCACTCAGGAATAACGTTCTTTTCTACTATACCATTTTTTTCAGAAATCGCAAGAGAAAATTTCAGATTGCTATTCGTTTCAGTTTTTGTTATGATGAACCGGAAGACATACTTTAGGAGGTATTATCATGGAGAAAATTGCAAGTTTTACCGTTGACCATATCCGCCTGATCCCGGGAGTCTATGTATCCCGCAAGGATTCTGTGGGCGATTCTGTTGTAACCACATTTGACCTTCGTATGACCAGCCCCAACGATGAACCAGTCCTGAACACAGCTGAAGTTCATGCTATTGAGCATCTGGGTGCAACATTTCTCAGAAATCATCCGGTCTATGCGTCCAAGGTCGTATATTTCGGACCTATGGGATGCCGTACCGGCTTCTACCTGATCCTGGCTGGAGATTATGAATCCTCCGACATTGTAAATCTGATGATCGAGATGTATGAGTTCATCCGCGACTTTGAAGGCGAGATTCCTGGTGCCTGCGCAAAAGACTGCGGAAACTATCTGGATATGAACCTGCCTATGGCAAAATATGCTGCCCGCAAATATCTGGATGAAGTTCTTTATGATATTACTGAGGATCGTCTGAACTATCCAGACTAAATATTATAACTGCCTGTCCACTGTCAGGCACACACTAAGATGCCGCAAGACCATCTTCTGATGGATCCTGCGGCATCTTTTTTCTCTTTTCTCTTTTCTCTTTCCTATCGAAAACTCTTTACCCAGTTGATCAGGGAATTGTGATACACATTTTCCATCACATCCCGGCGCATCTGATCGGTGATAGGACCGTTTTTGGCCATTTTGTCGAGAATTGCCTGCTGCAGTTCCTCGATAGTCATCTCTTCGTAGGCTTTGTTGGTCGGAACTTCGATCTTATGCTCCGGTGCTGTCACCTTCGCTGCCTGCCCGGACGACTCCAGCCTTAGTTCCTTTGTCTGTACATTCTCCGGCTCAGTCACGGGCATCGCTACCTCAACTTTAACTGCTTTGAATTTCACCGGCTCTATCGGCGTATGCTCCGGTTCTTCTGCTCCACCTTCTTCCGGAATCCAGATTTCTCCACTGTTTGGCTGTAAGGTTACATTGATCTGACCCTGTTCCACCGGAACTTTCATTCCGCTCAGTGCTCCCACATAAGCTCCGCCATTTCCGGCTGCCACATGGATCTGTGCCAGATTCTCATCATTATTGACCGTCACTACCACAGATGTTCCATTCAGATCTCTGGAAAATGCATACTGACGATTGGTCAGCAAAAGTTCTTTATAATCGCCCAGACTTAATGCTTTCGTCTGCTGACGAATCTTCCCTAATGCGGTGATCAGTCTGGTACACGGATTTTCCGTGGCTGCATTTTTGTAATCAGCCAGCTGCAATGCAGGGCGCAGAGAATCGTCACTGTAGCGCTCCTTCTTTCCTTCTATGCCAAATTCCGATCCATAATAAATGGAAGGGATCCCCGGCAGGGTATACAACAACACATGTACCGGGAAGAACTGTGCCTTATTCTGCAATTTTGTATAGATCCGTTCCACATCGTGGTTGTCCACAAAATTATAGAGCTTCAGTCCATCTGGCCGGTTGCCTCCCATCTCATAGAGGCGGCGGACCGTATGTGCAATTTCAAAATAGTTGTGATCGTTGTGCCCGGAGTACAGTGCTTTGTGCAATTGATAGTTGGTCACAGAATGAAGAGTTCCTTCATTTACCCAACGGGTATAATCCCCATGGATCACCTCGCCCATGAGCCAGAACTCCGGCTTCACTTCATTTGCCGTCTGACGCAGGGCTTTCATAAAATCAAAATCCAGTACATCCGCTGCATCCAGACGGATCCCATCAATATCAAACTCACTGACCCAGAAGCGGATCACGTCACAGATATAATCTTTGACTGCTGGATTTCGCTGATTCAGCTTTACCAGCAGATTGTAGCCACCCCAGTTATCATAGGAAAATCCATCGTTATATTCATTATTTCCATAGAAATTCACATTACAGTACCAGTCGCGGTACGGAGACTGCTCCCGGTTCTTCTGAATATCCTTAAATGCGAAAAAATCTCTTCCTGTATGATTGAACACACCATCGAAAATCACTCGGATTCCCTGCGCATGACATTCTGTCACAAATGCTTTCAGGTCTTCATTGGTTCCCAGACGGCTGTCCAGCTTCTTATAGTCTGTCGTCTCATAACCGTGACCCACGGATTCACATAGAGGACCAATATACAGAGCTGTACATCCTATGTTTCTGATATGTTCGATCCATGGGATCAACGTATTTAACCGATGTACCGGTTCCCCATAAGAATTTTCCTTTGGAGCCCCCGTAAGTCCCAGGGGATAAATGTGATAAAATATTGCCTCGTCATACCAAGCCATTCTTGTATTCCTCCCAAAAGAATCAATCTTTTGATTCGATCATAATAAAAATGCCCTGCTTCAGGCTGATCCTTGCTTCATCAGCAGCGATCTCATTGGACACGCCAAAACCACCGCTTCCCTGTACGGTAAAATGCTGATTCTGTACTGGATATTTCAGTCCCTCTAGCGTAACCCCATTCACATCAGTAGTAAATGGAATCAGGGATACATATTTTCCATATTGTTCTGCCTTTTTGATCCGGTATTCTCCCTGGATCAGACGGATGCGATTATGCTCATCCAGGATCTCACAGTCCACTCCTTTTTCCAGCGCCAGGTACAGGCTCTGAATATTTCCCAGCACATGATCCAGTCTGGTTCCTGTTCCTCCAAGAATCGTAACATGATCACTTCCAAGGGAAAGTGCCAGCTCCACGGCGATCTGTGTGTCTGTGGCATCTTTTACCGGATTGTATTCCCGGATCTCGATCTGTGTATTCTTCTTATACCATGTAAGAATTTCCGGGGATAAAGTATCAAAATCCCCAACGATCCGTGTAGGGACGATCTTATGGTCATAACAGAACTTCAATCCACCATCCACGCCGATGATATGATCAAATCTTTTTATTTTCAAAAGACCGAGGGCAAGATCGATCCCGATATTGCCCCCGCTGATAATCAGTGTATCCATTTATGCCTGCCTCTTCTTAAGAATCTCCATGAAATCTCTGGTATTTTTCTCGATGTCATCTTTGAAGATGGCACTTCCTGCCACGATCACATTGGCTCCTGCATCCAGAACCATTTCCAGATTATCCTTTTTGATACCACCATCAACTTCAATATCTGTGGTCAGTCCTCTGTCATTCAGCATCTTACGCAATGCACGGATCTTATCTGTGGATTCAGGAATATATGCCTGTCCGCCAAATCCCGGTTCTACCGTCATCAGAAGTATCATATCTACCTTATCCAGCAACGGTTCCAGAACACTGAGCGGAGTCTTTGGTTTAATGGTAACACCTACTTTTACACCTTTCTCTCTGATCATCTGGATGGTCTTCTCCACATCCTTACATGCTTCATAATGAACCGTGATAATATCAGCACCGCTCTTTACAAATTCATCAATATAGCGGTCTGGATCCTCAATCATCAGATGTACATCCAGAACCAGATCCGTGATCTTACGGACAGACTTCAGAACCGGCATACCAAAAGAAATGCTCGGAACAAACATGCCATCCATAACATCATAGTGCAGATACTGGGTTCCACCCTTCTCCGTTGCTGCAATATCGTCTCCCAGATGTGCAAAATCTGCGGATAAAATTGATGGTGATAAATAGTACTTCATATCAGGAATACCTCCGTCTTTCTCTCTCTTTTAATTCTCTGAAAAAACTGATGTAGCTTTCGTAACGTTCTTTACTGATCTTCCCGTCTTCTACAGCTTCTTTTACTGCACAGCCAGGTTCCCTGTCATGAATACAGCCTTGAAACTTGCAGCTGCCCTCATAGGGATCAAATTCCGGAAAGCAGAACCGCAGTTCTTCTTTCTCCATAGCTTCCGGCTCCAGTGCAGTGAAGCCCGGAGTATCCAGAATGTAACTGCCTTTCTCAAGCCGAAACAGTTCGCTGTGACGGGTAGTATGTTTTCCTCGATCCGCTTTTTCGCTGATCTTTCCGGTCTCCATCTCTGCTTCCGGCACCAGATGATTGATCAGTGTAGATTTTCCCACACCAGAAGGACCTGCCACAGTTGTCATATGTCCTCTTAAACAATCTCTGACCGCGTCTGTTCCTTCTCCTTTTTTTGCACTGATAAACAGAAGCTTACTTCCACAATCCCGGTAGATTTGCCGAAAATGCTCCCTTTCTTCTTCTGACACCATATCGCTTTTATTAAAACAGATAATCGTCGGAATCTCTTTCTGTTTCATCATGATCAGAAAGCGATCCAGAAGCGGCAAGTTCGGAGTCGGTCTTGACAGTGCAAAGATCACCAGTGCCTGATCCACATTGGCTACTGCCGGTCGGATCAGTTCACTTTTTCTTGGCAAAATGGAAATCACGCTGCCCTCTTTTTCTTCCTGGCTTAATACTTCCAGCTCCACCAGATCTCCAACCAGAGGCTTTACCTTCTGGTTTCGAAAAATTCCTTTGGCGCGGCACTCAAAGATACCGTCCTCTGTATCTACATAATAGAATCCTGCAATTCCTTTGACAATTCTTCCCTGCATAAGCTGTTACTCTGTGGTTGACTGCGTACCAAGGCTTACATAGATAGTCACCGTTCCGTCTGGATCGACCGTCTTGCTTGGACTGTATCTGGTCACAAATCCATTTCCTACAGATGCACTGTACTCGGTTGCCTCTTTGACTGTTCCTTTGAATCCGGCATCATTCAATGCCTCCACTGCCTCTTCATAGGTCATTCCCACGCTGACAGATGGAATCGTTACCTGTTCCCGGCCTTTGCTGACAGTGATCGTCACTGTGCTTCCCGGCTGCACATAGGTTCCTCTGTCCGGACTGGTGCTGACTACCAGGCCTGCACGCATATCATTACTATATGTTTCTTTTACTTCTACTTTAAATCCATCCCCCGCCAGTTCTGACTGGGCTCTGCTGGATTCATGACCGATAACATCGGTCACTTTCTTTTTATTCGGTCCGCTGCTCAGCACAATGTTAACTTTTCCACCGCTCTCCGTCTCGGAATTGGCTGACGGAGACTGGCTGATGACAAGACCGGATTCTACTGTATCGCTGGACGCTTCGCTGACCGTACCAACCGTCAGACCTGCTGCCGTGATCGCACTCTTCGCTGCATTTTCATCTTTACCAACTACCGACGGAACTGTCACTTTGCTGTTAGTGGTCGTGGTGGTTGTACCGGAAGTGGTGCTTCCTGTACTGCTGGTTCCATCTGAAGAAGCAGTAGATCCTGCTGCCGCCAAGGTTACTGTCACCGTTGTACCTACCTTCACGCTGTTTCCTGATTCTTCACTCTGCGCAATGATCTGACCTGCAGAATACTGATTGGATTTTTCAGATTCTCCACGCTCGATCTTCAGTCCAAGTTCTTCCAGAACCGTTCTTGCCTCTGCATAAGTCTTTCCAAGAAGGCTCGGCATGTTCACTGTATTCCCCTGGGATGCGGAACTGCTGTCATCTTCTTCGTCCGCGCTCTGCTCTGTCTGCTGGCTGTCGCTGGTATCTGTATTGGATTTTTTGCCGATTCCAAGCACTTTTGAGAACAGCAGAAGCATAATGATCACAATGATCACTGCCAGAACCACTCCTGCGATCGTCATGGCACGTTCAACGGTCGGACTCAGTTCTTCATCATCCTCATCATCTTCGCTGTCTTCGTCTTCTTCCTCATCATCCTCGTCCTCATCCTCATCCTTGCTCAGATTCACTCTGCGGGACTCTTTGACCTTGGACGTGGTTCCTTTTGTCATAATCACGGTCTTGGCCTGCTCATCAAGATCTACCATCTGTACGAAATCACCATCCGGATCTACCAGAGACTGTTTCAAATCTGCCATCAGATCCCCGATATCCTGATATCTGCGGTCCGGACTCTTCTCCGTGCATTTCTTGATGATCTGCTCCAGACTGTACGGAATCTCCGGGCAATACTTGCTGGGCGGAACCATCTGTTCCTGCAGATGCTTCACTGCCACAGTCACCGCAGTCTCCCCATCAAACGGAACACGGCCTGTCACCATTTCATACATGACGATACCAAGAGAATAAATATCGCTTCTATGATCTACATATCCGCCTCTTGCCTGCTCCGGAGATGCATAATGCACAGAACCCATGGCACTGGAAGTCGTGGTCTGGGAAGTGGTTGCCTTGGCAATACCAAAATCTGTTACCTTTACTTTTCCTTCTCTGGAAATAATAATGTTCTGTGGTTTGATATCCCTGTGTACAATATGATTATTATGGGCAACCTCCAGTCCTGCAGATACCTGAATTGCAATACTGGTTGCCTCTTTGATGGTCAGGCGGCCTTTTCTCTCAATATAATTCTTCAGAGTGATCCCTTCCACCAGCTCCATCACAATATAATAGATACCGTTCTCATCACCGACATCATATACATTTACAATATTGGGATGAGCAAGCCCGGCTGCTGCCTGAGCTTCCTCCTTAAATTTCTTTACAAATCCGTCATTGTCACGGAATTCCTCTTTCAGTACTTTGACTGCAACGTAACGGTTCAGCTTATGATCTTTTCCCTTGAAGACCTCTGCCATACCGCCGGTTCCTATTTTTTCCAGAATCTCATAGCGGTCTCCCAGAATCGTTCCCGTCTTTATCATAATCCTACCTCACTGTTATCTATTTCAACCAATACAACTGCAATATTATCCAGTCCACCATTCTTGTTCGCTTTGAGGATCAGCTCCGCACCGATCTCCGAGATATCTTTCTTCTGACTGATCAACCTGCAAAGCTCCGTATCCTCCACCATATTGGTCAGTCCATCAGAACAGAGCAGATAGCGGTTTCCTGTCTCCACACGAAACGGAAACAGATCAATCTGCGCCTCGTCCTGGATTCCCAGTGCCCTTGTAATAATATTTTTATCTGGATGTCTTCTGGCTTCTGTGGCACTTAGTTCTCCCTTTCGCACCAGCTCCGCCACCAGGGAATGATCTTCTGAAATCTGCCGGATCTGCTTCTGTGAGATCTCATACAGCCGACTGTCTCCGATATTGGCTGCCAGCGCTTCATCTTTATATACTGTCAGCACTACCAGTGTTGTTCCCATTCCATGATATTCTTCCCGCTCTTCCGATTTTTCATATAACCGGTAATTGGCGTAGCGGATCGCCTTCTGAAGGATCAGCGCCGGTCTGGTCTCCACGCTCCGGCTGATAGCCTCCACAATGGTCTGCACCGCATAGGAAGATGCCAGGTCTCCTGCTTTATGACCTCCCATTCCATCTGCCACAATGTACAGATTCGGAAGATTTCCGACCGGTGTGTCGGAAGCATACACATAATCCTGATTCACTTTTCTCACACGGCCCACGTCCGTCATTGCGACCGATGTCTGCACTTCCACTTACCTCTCTTTTTCAGTATCCATATAGCTCTTTCTGAGCTGTCCGCATGCGCCGTCAATATCCCGGCCCATTTCCCTTCTAATAGTAACATTTATCCCTGATTTTTCAAGTTTATTTTTGAAATTGAGGATTGCACGGCTGTCCGACTGCACGTAATCCCTCTCTTTGATCGGATTGACCGGGATCAGGTTGATATGACAGTTCAGGTCTTTGACCAGCTCCGTCAGTTCTCTGGCATCCTCGCTGCTGTCGTTGACGCCTCCTACCAGACTGTATTCAAATGTGATCCGTCGGCCAGTCTGTTCAAAATAATACCGGCAGGCATCCAGCACATCTTTCAGATCAAATTTATAGGCCACCGGCATCAGCGTCTTGCGCTTCTCCTGGCTGGACGCATGAAGGGATAATGCCAGCGTGATCTGAAGCTTCTCATCTGCCAGACGACGCATATTCGGAACAATACCGCAGGTAGATACCGTCAGATTCCGCTGACTGATATGAAGTCCTCCCTCATCGGTCAGCAAATGAATAAACCGAAGCAGAGAATCGTAATTGTCCAGAGGTTCTCCTGTTCCCATAACGACCACGTTATGCACCCTCTCCTGGGACCACTTCTGGATCTTATAGATCTGATCCAGCATCTCGGATGGTTTTAACCCACGCTCCAGTCCGTCCAACGTGGACGCGCAGAACCGACAGCCCATACGGCAGCCTACCTGCGAGGAAATACAGACTGAATTGCCGTGGTGATATTTCATCAACACGCTCTCGATCACATTTCCATCTGACAGGCGGAACAGAAATTTACTGGTCTCATCGATCTTCGATGTCTGTACTTCCACCAGCTCCAATGATATCAGTTCATACTGCTCCTTTAATTTTTCCCGCAAGCCTTTGGAGAGATTGGTCATCTCATCAAAACTGTCCACCAGCTTCACATGCATCCACTCATAGATCTGTCCTGCACGAAACTTCTTCTCTCCGATCTTTTCCATCTCTTCCTGCAGTTCTGGAAGAGTCAGTGATTTTATATCAATCATGTTCTTTTCTCTCCATCCCGGCGATGAAGAATCCATCATACTTATCCACGCCAGGAAGCATTATTATCTCTTTTTTCAACAAAAACGGGTGCGTTTTCAAAAACCAATCCACAGTTTCCACATTTTCCGCTTTGTGGACGGTACAAGTACTGTAGATCAGCTTTCCACCCGGCTTCACATACTGCCATACTATATCCAGGATCCTGTGCTGAAGCTCTACCAGCTCCTGCTGTTGTTCCGGTGTCATCCGGTATTTCAGATCATTTTTCTTATTTAATACTCCAAGGCCGGAACATGGAAGATCAGCCAGCACAATGTCTGCCTTTCCGATCCAGGATTCATCAAGGACGGTAGCATCATGGCAGACTGCACGAATATTCGTAAGCTCTGAACGATCGATATTGTCCTGGATCAGTTCAACTTTATAATCCGTCAGATCTCTTGCCTCCACAAGTCCGGTTCCATGAAGAAGTTCTGCCAGATGAAGACTCTTTCCTCCAGGTGCCGCACAAACATCCAGACAGATGTCGCCTTCCTTCGGCGCTGCAGTCAATGCCACCTGCATGGAACTGACATCCTGCACATGGAACAGCCCTTCCCTGAAGGAAGAAAGAGCCCGCAGATAATCAAACCCGGAGATTGCCAGTGCGCAATCCATGCCGTCCACCTCCTGAACGGTCACACCTTCAGATTCCAGACGCGCCTTCAGTTGCTGCTTTGTTGTCTTCGTCTCATTGATCCGAATGGTCACCGGCTTCTCTACATACTGATCCGCCAGCATCCGAACTGCCTTGTCTTTCCCATATTCCTCGACCCACTGGTCTACGATCCACTGAGGTGTAGAATAACAGATGGACAGATCATCAAAAGAAATCTCTTCTATTCCTCTGGCAATGCTTCTGAGCACGCCGTTTACAAACCCTTTCAAGGTTCCGAAGCCTTTTTTCTGCGCCAGACGCACTGCCTCGTTACAGACGGCAGAATCCGGCACCTGATCCATGTATTTCAGCTGATAAACCGACATTCTCAGCAGATTACGGATCACCGGCTTTTGTTTCTTCACCGGCACTTTAGAAAAATGGTTGATGATGGCATCCAGCTCCAGTCTGCGCTCCAGAGTTCCTTCACAAAGGCGGGTCAGGAATGCGCGTTCCTGCTTATCCAGATACTGGTATCGCTCCAACATACCACGAAGTGCCACATGGCTTAAGGCTCCTTTTTCCACTTCCAGCAGAAATTCCAGCGCGAGCCCTCTTGTATTTACCTGATCAGTCACGTCTTCTGTTACCTCCGAACAGGATAATAAGTCTTAACATGGACAGGATCGATGCTGCCGCTGCTGCCACGTATGTCATAGCTGCCGCTGACAGTACTTTCTTTGTCTTAGACAATTCATCATCAGACATCATCCCTGTCTCTCTTAAGATCCGTACCGCACGGCCGGATGCATTAAACTCTACCGGCAAAGTGATCAGCTGGAACAGTACACCAAAGAAGAAGCACAGCAGCCCCACCTGGATCAGGAAATGAGAGCTTCCCAGAAATACACCCAGAAGAAGGATAGGAAAAGCAACCTGTGTTCCCAGATTCGCTACCGGCACAAATGCAGAACGGAACCGAAGCGGAACATAGTCCTCCTGATCCTGGATCGCATGACCACACTCATGAGCAGCCACACCGATGGCAGCTACGGAATTAGATCCATAGACACTGTCGGACAGGCGAAGCACTCTGGCTTTTGGATCATAATGGTCTGTCAGATTACCACTCACATGCTCGATCCTCACATCATAGATACCTGCCTGTCTGAGAATCTGTGCAGCTGCCTGCGCTCCGGTCAGTCCGGAATAACTGTATACCCGAGAGTATTTGTTATAAGTTGATTTTACTGTTGCAGACGCCCACAGTGACAGAACTGCTCCAATGAGTACCAGAATATACGTAGGGTCATAATAATAGAAAAACGGCATAATTTCCTCCTATTCTGCCGAAAGTACCGTTCCCGGAACTACTTTGTATCCTCTTAAAAATGCACCTGCATCCATTCTTGCTTTTCCTGCAAGCTGGATCTCGCGAAGCACCAGGATACCGTCCCCGGTCTGTACATGAATGGCATCTTTTGTCACTTCCAGTATCTCACCACTTTCTCCCTTTGATGCACTTTGGGGCAGCACATCACATGCCCATATTTTCAATGTCTTTCCGTCAAGATGAGTATATGCACTGGGCCACGGATTCAGTCCACGGACCAGACGTTCAATCACGACTGCACTCTTGTTCCAGTCGATATTTCCCATTTTTTTATCCAGCATGGATGCATAAGCAGTCGGTGACTCTCCCTGCTTTTCCGGGGTGATCTCGCCCTTTTCCAGCTTTGCAAGAGTCTCCACACAGAGACGTCCACCAGCCTCACTCAACTTATCAAAGAGACTTCCTCCCGTCTCCTTTTCATCCAGCGGTACGATTGCCTTTGCCAGCATATCGCCGGTATCCAGTCCTTCATCCATCTGCATGATCGTCACACCGGACTCTTTTTCCCCATCGATGACTGCCCACTGGATCGGTGCTGCTCCGCGGTACTTCGGAAGCAGGGAAGCATGCACATTGATGCATCCATATTTTTTCATATGAAGAATGGACGCTGGAATGATCTGTCCAAAAGCCGCTACCACACACACATCTGCTTCCGTCTTCTCCAACACATCCTTTGCCTCACGGATCTTCACCGGCTGGAATACCGGAATTCCCAGCTCTTCAGCCACAACCTTCACCGGTGTGGGAACCATCGCGTGTCCACGTCCCTTTGGCTTATCCGGCTGACTCACTACCAGTGTGATCTCATGACCGGCTTCTGCCAGGGATCTGAGCGTTCCCACTGCAAAATCCGGTGTTCCCATGAAAATAATTTTCATATTCGCTTATTCCTCCTCGTCCATGACAGTATCGTGAAGTTCTCCTTCCACCAGATCCACATACAGCTTTCCATCCAGATGATCGCACTCGTGGCAGATGGCTCTCGCCAGCAGTTCTGTTCCTTCCAGATCATAGGTATTGCCATCCTCACCGGTAAAGCGGACAGTCACTTCGTTAGGTCTGGTCACGATTCCAGCTTTTCCCGGTACACTTAAACATCCTTCGTCTCCGGTCTGAGAGCCTTCCGTCTTTGTGATCTGTGGATTGATCAACACGAACGGACCATCTCCCACATCGATCACAACGATTCTTTTCAGTACACCCACCTGCGGTGCTGCCAGTCCGACACCGCCAGCCTCATACATGGTCTCCAGCATATCATCGATCAGCTCCACGATCTTTGGTGTGATCTCTTTTACTTCTTTGCTTGTTTTACGGAGAATCGGATCTCCTTCATAACGTAAATTTCTGATTGCCATAATGTCCTCCTAATATGCCTGCAATGGATTGTAGTCAAACTGGATAAAAATATCGTTCCAATTATCTGTACCAGCAATCTGCTGCTCCAGCAGTTTTTTTATTTTTAATAAGATAATTTTCTTTTCATGTTTCATATAAATAACCTTGCGGTAACTGTCATTTTTCCGGGCGAGAGCCGCATCAGCCGGTCCGATCAGACATAAGCCCTCCACATGGGCATTACGGATCCATTCTACCAGTTGTTCTGCGCAGCTTTCCAATTTTTCCAGATCTTTTCCCGACAAATAGATACCAAGCATCTCATCCACCGGTGGGTAGCCCATCAATTCCCGGTATAGGATCTCCTGCTCATAAAATGCGTCATAATCCTGCTTTGCCGCGGTCTGAATGCTGTAATGCTCCGGCATATAGGTCTGTATTACCGCTTCTCCTGCCTTGCTTCCTCTGCCGGCTCTTCCCACCGCCTGGGTCAGAAGCTGAAAGGTCCGCTCTGCAGCCCGATAGTCAGACGCATACAGTGAAATGTCTGCCGCAACAATACCAACCAGTGTAACATCAGGAAAATCATGTCCCTTCACGATCATCTGTGTTCCCACTAAAATGTCCGCCTGTCCATTTCCAAAAGCACTTAAGATCTGCTCGTAGCTTTCTCTTGTACGGGTGGTATCATAGTCCATCCGCAGCACTCGCGCCTGAGGAAATAATCTGTGCACCTCCCGCTCGATCTGCTGGGTTCCTGCCCGGAAGCCGGAAATATATGGGGATCCGCAGGAAGGGCAATTCTTCGGCATCGGGATCCGATAACCACAATAATGACATCGAAGGCTTCCATCCTTGTGAAGAGATAAGGTCACATCACAATGAGGACAGCGAATCGATTTCCCGCAGGAACGACAGGACACAAATCCAGACAACCCACGACGGTTCAAGAACAACATGGTCTGCTGTCTTTTTTTTAGCCTGTCATCCATGGCCGACAGAAGTCTCCGGCTGAAAATACTTCGATTTCCATCCCGAAGCTCCTCTCTTAGATCCACCACCGATACTTCCGGCAAAATTGCCTGCCCGATCCGTGAGGTCAGTCGATACCATCCAAACTTTCCTTCCCTGGCTCTCCTGCTGGTCTCCACGGACGGTGTGGCACTTCCTAAGATAAGAGAAGCCCCATGCTTTTTCGCCCGGACAGCCGCCACTTCTCTGGCATCATACCGGGGAACTGTCTCACTTTTATAGGCTCCTTCATGCTCTTCATCAATGATCATAACACCAATCTGTGAAAATGGTGTAAACAACGCAGACCTTGGTCCAATCATCACATCAATTTCTCCGGCTTTGGCCCGAAGAAACTGATCATATCGTTCTCCCTCCGACAGTCTGGAATGCATGACCGATACCCGATCTCCAAACCGCTCATAAAAGCGCCGGACTGTCTGGAAAGTCAGGGCGATCTCCGGAATCAGCACGATTGCCTGCTTTCCTTCTGCGATCACCCGGCTGATCAGTTCCATATACACTTCTGTCTTGCCGCTTCCAGTAACACCTTCCAGCAAATAGGTTTTTCGAATGCCCTGTGCATACTCATCCCAGATTCCATCCACAGCATTCTTCTGCTCTTCTGTCAGCGTCCGCTGTATACCGGTCTGTTCAAATTTTCCGGCAAAAGGATTCCGGTACTGCACCCGGGATATCTGACGGACCACGCCATCTCGTTCCATCCCCTGTATGACAGAAGATGTGATCTTAAGATCTGCTGCTTCCTTTGAAGACAATTTTCCGTCATGATCCAGAAGTCCTGCCAGCAATCTTGCCTTTGCCCGAAAATTTTTATGGAGCACTTCCTTTAATAACTGCTCCGCCTCTTCTCTTGGAATCGCAAGCACAATACATTTTTCCTGTCTGCTGCTCACTTCCTGTTTTACCGGAAGTACCGTTTTCAGAGCCTGGTTCATGGTGGAACCATAAAACTCCTTCATCCATGCCGCCAACGCGATCAACTCCGACTCCGCCGGCACAGCGCCATCCACCAGACCGGTGACCGGCTTGATCTTTTCCACCGGATAATCCGGCACATCCGTGACACCTGTCACATATCCTTTGATGGTTCGATTTCCCATGCCAAAGGGAACCTGCACCTGCATACCGGTGCTGATCTTCCCCTGAAGTTCCTCCGGAATCCGGTACTGAAAGATCCGATCCAGCTTCTCATGGGAAATATCTACGATCACATTGACGAATTCCATCTATTTTTCTGCCATCTCCTTCAATACCTCCTGGATCAGCACACGCTCATCCATGGGATATTTGACTCCTTTGATCTCCTGGTAGTCCTCGTGTCCTTTTCCTGCCAGCACGATGACATCTCCCTTCTGACCATGTTCGATCACATAGCGGATCGCTTCTTTCCTGTCAGAAATCTCCACATATTTTCCTTTGGTTTTTGCCATACCGACCTTGATATCATCAATGATCGCCTGCGGCTCCTCAAATCGTGGGTTATCAGACGTGATCACGGTCAGATCCGCCAGATTACCGGATACCTCGCCCATCTCATAGCGACGCAGCTTGGAACGGTTTCCGCCACAACCAAAGACACATACCAGCCGCTTTGGATGATATTCTTTTAATGTAGTCAACAGGCTCTCTAAGCTCATGGCATTGTGTGCATAGTCGATCATCAGAATGAAATCATCGGATACTTTAATCATCTCAATACGTCCCTTGGTCTTCACTACTTTAAGAGCCGCTTTTAAATCCTCCTGAGACACCTTAAAATGCTCGCAGACAGCAATCGCTACCAGTGAGTTATACACACTGAAGCGTCCCGGCACATCAATTTCCACATCCATATCAATCTTTCCGGATACATGGTATTTTACGCCCAGATAGCCCGGTCTTCCGATCAGTTCCATGTCAGATGCCCGATAATCAGCTCTGTCTGAGAATCCGATGGTCTCCAGATCGCAGGTATGACCTGCCAGTACCATATCAAAATGCTCATCATCCACATTCGCGATTCCATGACGGCACTGGCGGAACAGCATCCCTTTGCATGCTGCGTATTCTTCAAAGCTTGCATGCTCATTGGGCCCGATATGATCCGGCGCCAGATTGGTAAAGATGCCAATCTCAAATGGAATACCGGCAGTACGATGCATCATCAGTCCCTGGGAAGATACTTCCATGACGCAGATCTGGCAGCCTGCCTCCACCATCTGTGCAAAATATTTCTGCACAAGATAGGATTCCGGCGTAGTGTTGCTGGACGGAATATGAGTATCACCGATAATGGTCTCAATGGTTCCGATCAATCCCACCTTGTATCCAGCATGCTCCAGAATTCCTTTTACCATAAATGTAGTAGTGGTCTTTCCCTTGGTTCCTGTGATTCCGATCACTTTCAGCTTTTGCGCTGGGTGATCAAAATACGCTGCGGACAGCATGGAAAGCGCATAACGGCTGTCCTCCACCAATACTAAAGTCACGCCTTCCGGTACCTTCACCGGACGCTCTGCCACGATCACTTTTGCGCCTGCCCGGGCGATCTCCTCTGTATGGTCATGGCTGTCATATGCCGCACCCTTGATGCAGACAAACATACAGTCCTTTGTCACCTTTCTGGAATCATAGACCAGCTCTGAGATCTCTCCTTCTGGCTTTCCGTCTATCACTGTGTACTTCAGTTCCTGTAAAAGTCCTGCAATATTTTTCATGAAAGAATCTCCTTCTCTTTTTCCAATGCGCCTATTATATCACAATTGTCTTATCCTTGCAATTTTGTCTATAAACACGTATACTGTTAGTAACCGTTGGAGCCTGAGGAGATTGACACAGAAGCACAGTGAATGCTCGCACTCATAGGTACTTCTGCAGAAAGCTCTCTGCAGCGGGACACCGCAGCGAGAATGCCACAGATCTCTGAGATTCCAGGCTCCACTATACACTACAGAAATGAGGACCCATCATGAGCAAGAAAAAAGTTGTCGTTGCCCTCGGGCACAAAGCGCTGGGTGCTACCCTTCCCCAGCAGCAGGACGCAGTAAAAGGCGCCGCAAAAGCTATTGCAGATCTTGTAGAGGCTGATTGCCAGGTTATTATTTCCCACAGTAATGCCCCACAGGTGGGTATGATCCATACTGCTATGAACGAATTCGGAAAGCAGCACCCGGATTACACCTTCGCACCCATATCTGTCTGCTCTGCCATGAGCCAGGGTTATATCGGATATGACCTGCAGAACGCCATTCGTGAAGAACTTCTCAACCGTGGCATCAACCGTCCGGTTGCTACCATTCTGACCCAGGTTGTTGTAAATCCATACGATGACTCCTTCTACAAACCAGTCAAAGTCATCGGTCGTATCATGACCAAGGAAGAAGCTGACGCTGAAGAAGAGAAGGGAAATTACGTGGTCAAAGTGGATGGCGGTTATCGTCGTATCGTATCCGCACCGAAGCCGGAAGATATCGTAGAGATCGACAGTATCCGCGCTCTGTCTGATGCCGGTCAGGTTGTCATCGCCTGCGGCGGCGGCGGAATCCCTGTTCTCAAACAGGCAAATCGCCTGAAAGGTGCCAGTGCTGTTATTGAGAAAGATCTGGCAAGCGGCAAGCTGGCTGAGCTTCTGGATGCAGATGTTCTCCTGCTTCTGACTGGCGAGAAAAAGCTGTACCTGAACTATGGTAAGGATAACTGCGAACCGCTGGATACGATCAGTGTAGACAAAGCCCGCTCCTACATTGCAGAGGGTCAGTTTGCTGAGACTTCCATTCTTCCGAAAGTTGTTGCTGCTGTTTCCTTCGTATCCGGAAAGCCGGGCCGCGTAACTGTGATCGCTGACCTGGACGACGCAAAAGCTGCCCTGGAAGAAAAAGCCGGAACCATTATCAAATAATCATTTTCTCTTGTACATAAAAATGCTGTGGTGACCTGAATTTCTTTTCTGGTCTTCCACAGCATTTTTGTTTATTTATTTTTCTCGTAAATAATCTTCAGACCTTTGAGCAGCAATGCATCATCCAATGTGATCTCATGTCTACAATACGGAATCAGAGCTTTCGCCAGTCCGCCAGTAGCGATCACATGAAGCTTCTGTCCCATCTCTTCTTCTATTCGATCCAGCATTCCATCGATCAACGCCACATTTCCATAGAAGACACCGCTCTTCATACAGTCAACCGTATTTTTTCCAATCAGCTTTGCAGGCGGTTCCAGACTGATCTTTGGAAGCTGCGCCGTGCGGGCAGTCAGTGTATCTGCTGCGATCCGCATCCCCGGAATAATTGCTCCGCCAATATAGTTCTTCTTCTCATCCACCACACAGATGGTCGTTGCCGTTCCCATATCAATGATGGCCGCAGGCACCGGATACTCATGGACTACCGCTACTGCATTGACGATCCGGTCACTTCCCACCTGTCTTGGATCATCCATCAGAATATTCAGACCCGTCTTCACACCAGGACCGATCAACATGACTTCCGTATTCAGAATCTTCTCCACAGACCGTTTCACAATATTTGTCACTGGCGGCACAACCGAAGAAATAATCCCTCCGTCCAGCTGCTCAATGGAAATGCCATACATTTCCAGTACATTTTTAAAACTGATCGCATATTCCAGCTCGGTTCTGGTGGCTTCCGTGGACATCCGCTCCACGAAGCAGATTTCCTCACCTTTGATGCATCCCACCACAATATTTGTATTTCCAATATCTACTGCTAAAATCATCTTTTATTGATTCCTCCATGTTTTGCGATTCCGTTCCTGCACGCAGGAATATTTATACTTTATCATCTTTTCCTTTACTTTTCTACCTCTTTATGCCAATATTTAGTGTGAAACTATATGAGCTTACTCATAAATATTCGAAATCTTGGGAGTTGCAAAGCAGCGCAAAACCCTGCAAGCGCAATTTTACAAATGACTGTCTAAACCGTCCAGGAGGAATCTATGTTAAAAAATAAATGTGTCGTATTAGGCGTTACCGGAAGTATCGCCGCATATAAAATTGCAAATCTCGCAAGTGCGTTGAAAAAACTACACTGCGATGTACAGGTCATCATGACCCAAAATGCTACTCAGTTCATCACACCGGTCACCTTTGAAACCCTCACCGGAAATAAATGTCTGGTGGATACCTTTGACCGGAATTTCACCTTTGAGGTGGAGCATATTTCTGTGGCAAAGAAGGCAGACCTTGTACTGGTGGCACCGGCTTCGGCCAATGTGATTGGCAAGCTGGCACACGGCATCGCTGACGATATGCTGACCACTACCATTCTCGCCTGTAAATGCCCAAAGCTCATCTCTCCAGCCATGAATACAGGCATGTATGAAAATCCAATCGTGCAGGATAACTTAAAAACACTGGCCCACTATCACTGGCAGATCATTGATCCTGCCTGCGGCCACCTGGCCTGCGGAGACACTGGAGCCGGAAAAATGCCGGAGCCGGAAGTACTGCTTTCCTATATCTTAAGGGAACTGGCTTACGAAAAAGATCTGACCGGCAAAAAAGTACTGGTCACCGCCGGTCCTACTCAGGAAGCCATTGATCCGGTGCGCTTTATCTCCAATCATTCCACCGGCAAAATGGGATATGCCCTGGCAGAAGCTGCCATGCAGCGAGGTGCTGAAGTGACTCTGGTCAGCGGACCTGTCTCTCTGACTCCACCACCTTTTGTAAACGTCGTGTCCGTCACCTCTGCACAGGATATGTACAATGCAGTCACTTCCCTTGCACCAGAGCAGGATGCAATCGTAAAGGCTGCAGCTGTTGCCGATTATGCACCTTCTCAGGTCAGCACTGAGAAAGTCAAAAAAAAGGACGGCGATATGTCTATCCCCCTGACCCGCACCCAGGATATTCTGAAATATCTTGGTGAGCATAAAAAACCTGGTCAGTTTTTATGTGGTTTTTCCATGGAAACAGAGCATCTGCTGGAAAATTCCCAGGCAAAGCTCATCAAGAAAAATGTAGATATGATCGTTGCCAATAACCTGAAGACCGCCGGTGCCGGATTTGGAACCGATACCAACGTGGTGACATTGATCACCAAAAATGATATCCAGGAACTTCCACTGATGAGCAAAGAAGAAGTAGCACATGCCATCTGGAATAAAATTTTTAAGTGACAATATTTTATTCCGTATAAGTTTTATAGATCTCCACATGATCGTAGATGCACCGCCATCCGCTATGTGCATTTGCGGTCACGCAGATATAATGTTTTCCGCTGTTGGTCACTTCATAACTGGCAGCACAGTTTCCAGACTGCACTACATAGCCGGTCTTGGCACAGACCACTTCTCCGTTCGTCTCTTTATCTTCGATCCGCCGCAGGAACCAGTTGGATATCTGGATTCCCTCCGGGTGCTGTTCCGTAGGAGATGTTGTATAAGTATGTGCCGACATGACTTCCCTGCACAATTCATTTTCCATCGCCGCTTTCAAGATCACTGCCATATCATAGATACTGCAATAATGATTTTCATTATACAGACCCACACAGTTGGTAAAATGTGCACTGTCTGACAGGCCAAGATCCCTCAGCTTCTGGTTCATCATGTCCACAAAGCTGTCCATAGAACCGGCCACATAACAGGCAAGACCGGCTGCTGCATCTCCGCCTGAGGGAAGAATCGTTCCATAGAGCAGATCTTTTACTGTGACAACCTCATTTTCACCAAACCCAACTGCACTGCAGTCATTGGAATAACTGAAGTCTGTAATCTCACGGGTAATGGTAAATGTATCCTCCAGATCTGTCACATGCTCTGCTGCTACCAGAACTGTCATAATCTTGGTCATAGATGCCGGATTGATCCGATCCCTGGCATTTCGCTGAGTGACAATTGTATTATCATCCAGATCCACCAGCAATGCATAGGTGCTCTGTACTTCCCCATTGGTTCCTGATGTGGAATCCGTAGTTGAAAATTCATAGCCTGCTGCAAATGGAATATCTGCCGAAGCTGTGCCTGCTGTCATATCTGCGTCCGATTCATCAGATATATCTGATTCTTCCGATGTGTCTGAACCTTCCGATGCGGTTTTCACCGCATCTTTCCCCTGTTCCGTGGCATCTGAATCTATATTCGCTGTTACCTCTGTCAGCACTGCGTTCTGTTCCTCTATGGTTTCGTGCTGCGTATTCTGTGCTGTATCAGCTGCTTTCTTCTTTCCTGCAATCAATCTGCCGCCCGCTGTCAGAAGAATTATCACTCCCAGCCCCATACAGCTCAATACTAGGATCTGTTTTCTTCTTCGTTCCCGTCTTCTCTTTTCCCGCAGCTTTGCCCGTCTCTGCGCTCTTAATTGCTGCCTTGCAGATTCCTCTGTATCAAAATCCTGCAATTTTAAGTCCTCCGTTATCGTAGATTCCTATATAGAATACCCCATCACGGAGGATTTTACAACTGTTTGCAAATGTCTGACTACCTATTATTGGCATCGCCGGACTGTAATTCCTGTAAGATCCACGCAGACCAGTCATCATAATAAGAGCCAAGGACATGTGCTCCATCTGCAGAATAATCAGCCTTAAGGCATCCATTTTCGTCATCAAACAACACATTCACATCCAGATACCCCAGACCATTTTCCTGTGCAAGCTGACGAATATTTTCATTCACCTGATTGATATTTTCATTATTAAAAATATTATCTTTTTCCGACTGTGCCTGCGTCACATGAAGATTCGCTTCCAACACGATCCATGCATTCGGCTGGAGCTCCCGGATGTGCTCTACCAGTTCTGCGTATCTCTTATAAGACACATTTCTGTCATAGCCAAGCTCATTGATACCCAGCATCAGAAGGATTATCTGATAGTTCTTTTCCTGCAGTCGCTCATCAAGTGTATGTTTTTCACCATCTGGCGCAGGCAAAGCTTTTTTCGTCACATTGTAGACACTCATCCCTGTGTCTGCAAATACATCTGCATTTCCAAGCTTTCCATATTCAGACAGTCCCACTGTCCGGGAATCTCCGACAAAAAGAGCACCTGTAAAATCATCCGGAATCTGTGGCAGCTCCCTCTGTGGCTGCTCTGTGGGCTTCTGATCTGACGTGACTGTATCCGTATTATCTGAAGCAGTCCCATCGGAACTATCTGCATCTGCCGAATTCAGACCATCAGCCGCCGCATCATCTGTCGACTGCATCTCTTCTTCCACTCCATCCGTCCAGAAGCTCCCCTCAGAAAAGCTTCCTTCAGAAGGATTAAACACATACTGCAGTGCCGCCCGTGCGATCTTCATGCTGTCCGGCGCATATACTCCCGCTATATAGATCATACCTGCCACAATACAGGTAGAAAGTAAAAAAATCGTGTACCAGTTTCGTTGTTTCATGTTGTCTGTCCTTTTTTGAAATTGCTATTTCACTATCAGAAGGCGAAGTACATAAACGGATCATCCTGTCCAATCCAAATGCAGTACACACTGAACCAGAAGATCAGGATCAGTACCAGTGCCGACCACATGCTGCCTTTGTACCGCTCGTAAAGCTTTCGCGGAAGTGGTGTGATCAGAATCATTCCTGCCAGCAGTGTGATCAGATACATTTTGCCGTATTTCAGATAATCACCGGCAAACCAGGAAAATCTTCCCGCCGCTGCCAAAAATGGAAACAGCCGCTGCACATAGATCCAGATCTGTCCTGGATCAGAGATGGCAAATATCAGCCATGACAGAGGGATGGCCAGAATCATATATACATGTCCCAGAATCGGAACACGTCGGAATACTTTTAGTAAACACAATTTTTCCACTGCGACCAGAACAAATAACAGGAATCCCCACAGAAGAAAGTTCCAGCCTGCACCATGCCACAATCCGGTAAGCAGCCATACTACCAGCAGATTCCGGATCATTTTCCCTTTGCTGCAACGACTGCCTCCCAGCGGGATATACACATAATCTCTGAACCAGCTTCCCAGCGTCATATGCCAGCGACGCCAGAAATCTGTCATGGAAGTCGCCATATACGGGTATTGAAAATTCTTCGGCAGATGGAATCCGAACATTTCGCCAAGACCAATTGCCATCAGTGAATAACCGTAAAAATCAAAGTAAATCTCGAAGCTGAATGCCACAATACCAAGCCATGCCAATGGTGTAGAGATACTTTCATAGCCCACTGCCCGGATCTTTTCCCATAAATCTGCCATCTGATTAGCCAGCAGAACTTTCATGCCAAGTCCGATGGTCAACTCCCGCAGACCATTTTCCAATGCATCCAGCCCTCTGTTTTTCCGGGATAAATCCCTGCTGGTATCCTTCCAACGCAGAATCGGACCTGAAATCACATGAGGAAACAGAGTCATAAAGGTTCCGAATTTCACAAAATTCGCATCCTGCATCCGGCCTTCCCGATATACATCAATCAGCCATCCCACCGCCTGAAAGGTATAAAAACTGATTCCCAGCGGTAATCTATGCGTAAATTTAAATACGGCCAGAATAGACAGATTAAAGATCACTCCCGCCGCCAGTCTTCGCTTTTTCTGTACCGGCTCCAAACTGCCGTCGATCCAGAAACTCATCCTGTAATTCACAATTATGGAAACTAAAAACAGGGCAAGATACCATGGTGTATCCTTCACCCCATACAAATAGAACAAAAGACTGCCCGCAAACAGGCACAGATTCTTCCATGCCTTTGGACAGAACATATAGATCACAAAAAAAATCGGTAAAAATTTAAATAAAAAATCAATACTTGAAAATACCACTGCACTTATATCCTGTTCATCTGATGTATATAAAGGAGAAGCCCACAAAAGCTCCTCCTTTCTGAATTATATACAATCTGTTCCAGCAGTGTCAATCATCTGCAGTCATCTTAAATAAATCTTAAGAACCTGTTAGACCTGAACCTTCAATACCGTTCCGCAGCCATGGAAAACAACGGTTTTCTTGCCTGCAGGAACAAAAAAGCAGTCCGCCGGACGGTAGACTAATGACTCCTCTCCACAGGATACCTGACCGCCTCCCTCCAGTACCACAAAGGCACGGAAACTGGAGTCATCCAGATTAAAGGAAACCTCTCCATCAAACACGCTTTTCTCAATCGAAAAGTATTTGCATTCCATGGTCTTGGCGGCTTCCATATCTTTCTCATGGAAATTCGTCACCTCCATGGCCTTGTCAATATGCAGTTCCCGCAATTCTCCGTATTTGTCGCGTCTCTGGTAATCATACAGACGGTATGTCACATTAGAACTCTGCTGGATCTCACAGATCAGTACACCTGGTCCAATGGCATGAACCGTTCCATTTTCAATAAAATAACTGTCTCCCTTTTTTACAGGAATCTTATTCAGGATCTCCGTCAGTGTACCATCCTCGATCCGGCGGCGCACCTCTGCCTCATCTGTGTCTCTGGAAAATCCACAATACAGATAAGACTCTGGTTCACAATCCACCACATACCACAGTTCATTTTTTCCATATTCGTCTTCCTTCTGCAGTGCATAATCATCCCCAGGATGCACCTGAATAGAAAGACTTTCTCTGGAATCAATAAACTTGATCAGAAGCGGAAATCGCTCATAAGGATCACATTTCCAGCCTAATATACCTCTGCCAAACCGGTTGATATACTCACCCAGCATAAGACCTTTATTTTTTCCCGTAGCAACGATACTCTGACCGGCTTTATGTGTGGACAATTCCCAGCTCTCCGCTACAATATCATAATCGCATTTCTTGCCGTAGACATCCCGCAGACGGGTACCTCCCCAGAGATTGTCCTTAAAAGCAGGCTCCATGCGAACGATCTCATCACAGTCCGTCTTCACAATAGACTGACCTGCCAGGCGGGTCAGATCATTTCCATGACCATATTCCAGCTCACCTACACTTACTTCAATGACTACGAGATCTTCCGTTCCCCGGTTGGCGATCTGATGAGGTGTTCCCATGGGCACAGAGATACTTTCACCTGATCCATACTCACCCATCTGTTCATCCAGCTGAATGGTTGCGACTCCACTGATCACAGACCAATGCTCTGTCCGAAGCTTATGCACATGTCTGGACAGCTCTTTTCCCGGAAAAATCGTGATCTTCTTTACCTTGCAGGAATCCCCGTAATGTATGGTCTCTTTGATGCCCCAAGGGGTATAATAGACTGTTCCCTCATCAAAATAAGACTGCTGCTTCTCGTAATTCTCCCGGATAATGCTCTTGATCTGATCCGCTTCGCTCTTTCGGGACACATAGACCGCATCTGCTGTGTTGACAATGATCACATCTTCCAATCCATTGGCAACCACCAGCTGATGCGCCGCTTCATTCATCACTGACACATTTTCACAGGCATTACGGATCACCCGGCCGGAATCCTCTCCATGATAATACTGATCCAATGACTCCAGCGTCATGATTCTTCTCCAGTTGAAATCTGCCTGTAAAAGCAGCACTTTATCTGACACACTGGTCACTGCCCGTCCAATGCTTACCGGCTCCAGTTCTTCCACAAGTCTGCCCGGCACCAGAACATTTCTCTCGTAGGTATCAAGCTGATCCACACATTCTCTGATCTGAGCATAGAGAGCCGGTGATTTTCTGGACAGTTCATGAAGAAAATCCCCACCATTAAACAATAAGATTCCGGTATCATAGTACCATTTTTCTCCTGCCGGGATCTCTTCCGTCATATCGCTGTGCCGAAACTCTGTCCGTTCTTCCACCTGTCTGAAGTATCCATATCCAGGCTCAAACCGCCAGGCAGGAATGCCAAGACACACGATCTTTCCCTGCGGAATATATTCCCGACCCTTTGCGATGGCGCCCTTATAATCTCCACCTTCGATCATATGGTCTGTGGATACCACCAGATAATCCTCTGAACGGTTGTCACACAGACAGGCAATAGCTACCGCAGGGGCAGTTTTCTTACCCTCTTCCTCGTAAAAGCATCGATAACGAAGTCCCTGAAAGACCTGCAGCTGTCCTTCTACGATATTGGCATACCGATTGGATGTAATAATATAAAATTCCTCACAAAATGGGATATTTCTGGCAATAGTCTCCTGAAACAAGGAGCGGTTTTCCTTGATATGAATAAACTGTTTGGGATAATTTTTGCGGGAGAGGGGCCATAAACGGTCCCCGCTTCCTCCCGCCAGCACAATACATTTCATATATCTTCTCCGAAATGGGTGTTACTGTACAATCTTTGTCATGGCTTCTTTAAGGCCTTCCAGAGCATGCTCAGCCTGTGTAAGTCCTTCTTCCTTCACACCCATGTAGAATTTCACTTTCGGCTCTGTACCGGAAGGACGCACACAACACCATGCACCATGCTCCAGTTCATAATAAAGTACATTGGATTTCGGCAGACCTGTGGCAGTTACCTTGCCTGTCTCCATATCCAGTCTGGTGTCCGCATCATAATCTCTCACAGCCAGTACCTTGTAGTCACCGATCTGTTTCAGCGGATTTTCGCGCATCTGCTTCAGAATGCTCTGGATCTTCTCAGCTCCATCCACACCTTTCATGGTAACAGATACCAGAGTTTCCTTGTAATATCCATATTTTTCATAGATCTTCAGCATCTGATCCCACAATGTCAGACCCTGCTTCTTGTAGTAAGCCGCAGCCTCACATAAAGCCATTACAGCCACAACCGCATCCTTATCTCTTGCATGGGTTCCTACCAGACAACCGTAGCTCTCCTCGTATCCAAAGAGGAAGGTATGAGAATGATCCTGCTCAAAGAACTTGATCTGCTCCCCAATGTATTTGAATCCGGTCAGGACTTCAATCACATCAATGCCGTACTCTTTTCCGATTGCTTCTGCCATATTGGAAGATACGATGGTAGTCACCAGTGCACCATCTTTTGGCAGACGCCCCGTCTCTTTTCTGGTGCTCAGCTCATACTCAGCGATCAGAAGACCAGACATATTTCCGGTAAATGGCATATAATTTCCGGTTTTGGAATCTTTTGCATAAATACCAAGGCGATCTGCATCCGGGTCTGTTGCCAGAACCAGATCCGCATCTGTCTTCTTTGCCAGTTCCAGAGCCAGCGCAAATGCTTTCGGATCTTCTGGGTTCGGATAAGACACAGTTGGAAAATCTCCATCCGGCAGTTCCTGCTCAGGAACCACCTGTACCTGCGTGAACCCAAGCTCTTTGAGCACGCGCCGGACCGGAAGATTACCGGTTCCATGGAGCGGCGTATAGACAATCTTCAGGCTGTCAGCCATCTCTTTGATCACATCCGGACTTAAGACCAGCTTTTTCAGCTCTTCCATGTAACGATCATCAATCTCTTTTCCGATCACATGGAACAATCCCTTCTCTTCTGCCTCTGCACGATCCATCATCTTGATGGAAGCAAAATCAGTCACTGCATTCACTTCTGCGATGATCTCTTTATCCTTCGGTGCTGTGATCTGTGCGCCATCTTCCCAATATACCTTGTATCCATTATACTCTGGCGGATTGTGACTGGCAGTCACAACAATACCTGCGATACAATGAAGTTCTCTCAAGGCAAAGGAAAGCTCTGGAGTCGGTCTGAGCGTCTCAAAACGATAGGTCTTGATTCCGTTGGCATTGAGACACAGCGCTGCCTTCTCAGAAAATTCTACAGACATGTGACGGGAGTCAAATGCGATTGCCACACCTTTATCCTCGCCGCCCTGTTTTTTAATATAATTAGCCAGACCCTGCGTTGCCTTGGTCACCGTATACACATTCATCCGGTTGGTTCCAGCTCCGATCACGCCGCGAAGTCCACCTGTTCCAAAGGACAGATCTTTGTAAAAACGATCCTCGATCTCTTTTTCATCTCCTGCAATGGCAGAAAGTTCGGCCTTCGTCTCCTTATCAAAAATAGGATCCTGACACCACTGCTCATATTTTGCTTTATAATCCATGCTTATTCTCCTCTTGCGCTTTTGCATATCCTTTATAGCAATCCCGTTCTGCCCTGTTCCTGCAAGGTATCTACTACTTTCTTCACATCCTGCACCCGGTCTTTGCTGCATACTAAGACAGCATCTTCCGTTTCCACAACAACAAGATTATCCACGCCAATGGTCGCGATCATTTTTCCAGTAGAAAAAGAAATTGTGTTTGTTGTATCAATGTTCACCTGATCTCCTACAATGATATTTCCATTCTGGTCCGCATCATAGATGACCTTCATCATATCCCAGCTTCCCACATCGTTCCAGCCGAAATCACCGGATAACACCAGAACGTCAGAAGAACGTTCCATAATACCGTAATCAATGGAAATCTTCGGAATCACCGGATAGATCTCCTGTATCACATTCTCTTCTTCCGGAGTATTCATAGCATCCCCGATCTTCACCAGACACTCATAAATATCCGGCAGGAGACGCTCAAACTTCTTCAGGATGGTAGACGCTTTCCACACAAACATTCCACTGTTCCAGGCATAGTTGCCACTCTCTACATAGGCTTTCGCCGTCTCAAGATCCGGTTTTTCCTTGAATTCCTCTACCTTGCGGGCAATGGCATCTTCTTTTTTATCAAATTTAATATAGCCATAGCCTGTGGATGGGAAGGTCGGAGCAATTCCGATGGTGATCAGCTTATCCTGCTCCTCTGCTGCCTTGATCGCTTCACCAAGGATTTCCTTAAAAGCAGCCTCTTTCTTCACAAAATGATCTGACGGAAAGATACACATGATGCCATCACCATATTTTTTGACGATCTCCATAGCTGCATATCCGATGCATGCTGCCGTATTTCTTGCAGACGGCTCTGCCAGAATGTGGTCTTTTGCAATTCTGCCATCCACACACTCTAACATCTTTCCTGCCTGTTTCTCATTTGTCACGATAAACATATCACTTTTCTCGATGACACCATCCAGACGATCGATCGTCTCATTGATCATCCGATCTTTGCCGCTTAGATTCAGCATCTGCTTCGGCATTGCCTGACGGCTCAACGGCCAGAAACGGGTTCCTCCACCACCGGCCATAATCACTCCATAATGTTTCATACCGGCTCCTATCTCTCTGCTCTCATGGGATTGTGAAGGAAATCTTCGTAAGTCAGACGGATTCCCTCTTCCAGCTCAGTCTTATAATGGAAGCCCAGACCTTCCAGCTTGGATACATCCAGAAGCTTTCTCGGTGTTCCATCCGGCTTGGACGGATCCCATTTAATCTCTCCTGTATAACCAACCACTTTTGCCACCAGTTCCGTCAGTTCCTTAATGGTCAGCTCTTTTCCAGTACCCATGTTGACAGTCTCATTTCCACTGTAGTTATTCATCAGATAAACACAGCCATCTGCCAGATCATCCACATACAGGAACTCACGAAGCGGTGAACCAGTACCCCAGCAGGTAACCTCGGTCAGCCCCTGCTCTTTTGCTTCATGAAAACGACGGATCAGTGCCGGAAGTACATGGCTGTGGGTCGGATGATAGTTATCATTCGGTCCGTACAGATTGGTCGGCATACAGCTGATATAATCGGTTCCGTACTGACGGTTCAGGAACTCGCAGTATTTCAGACCACTGATCTTTGCCAGTGCATAAGCCTCATTGGTCTTCTCCAGTTCAGAAGTCAGCAGACAGTTCTCTTTCATCGGCTGCGGAGCCATTCTCGGATAAATACAGCTGGATCCAAGGAACAGAAGCTTTTTACAGTTATTTTTCCATGCTTCGTGGATCACATTCATCTCAAGGATCATATTGTCATACATAAAGTCAGCCAGAGCTTCGCTGTTTGCGACGATTCCACCTACTTTTGCAGCAGCCAGAAATACATAATCCGGCTTCTCCTCTGCGAAGAATTTTTCCACCTGATCCTGACGGGTCAGGTCCAGTTCTTTATGGGTTCTGGTAATAATATTGTGGTATCCGTTTCTCTCCAGAGAACGTACGATGGCAGAACCTACCATTCCCCGGTGACCTGCTACATAAATCTTTCCATCTTTATTCATCATGATTTTCTCTCTCCTGTCTACTGCACGTTTCTTAATGCTGCTTCTCTCTTTGCCAGCTCCAGGTCATGTTTTGCCATGATTTCTACCAGTTCCTGGTAAGTGGTGGTCTGCGGATTCCATCCAAGAACCGTCTTCGCCTTGGTCGGATCTCCCCACAGATTATCCACGTCGGTCGGACGGAACCATGCTTTGTTGACGCATACCAGCATCTTTCCGGTCTTCACATCATAACCCTTCTCATCAATGCCGGTTCCTTCCCAACGAAGGTCGATGCCAACTGCTTTGAATGCGCGCTCAGTGAAATCACGTACCGTATGCTGCTCTCCGGTTGCGATAACAAAATCTTCCGGAGTCTCATGCTGCAGCATCAGCCACATACACTCTACATAATCCTTGGCATATCCCCAGTCTCTTAAAGAATCCATATTTCCAAGCTCCAGGTGATCCTGAATACCACAAGCGATTCTTCCTGCTGCCAGAGTGATCTTTCTGGTTACAAAATTCTCTCCACGACGCTCAGACTCATGATTGAACAGGATTCCGTTTACAGCAAACATACCATATGCTTCTCTGTATTCCTTCACGATCCAGAAGCCATACTGTTTTGCTACTGCATACGGGCTGTACGGATGGAACGGAGTGGTCTCACGCTGCGGAACCTCCTCAACTTTTCCGTAAAGCTCAGAAGTGGATGCCTGATAGATCTTCGTTTTCTTGGTAAGACCGGTGATTCTGACAGCCTCCAGGATTCTTAAGACGCCAAGTGCGTCTACATCTCCTGAATACTCCGGTACATCGAAGCTTACCTGTACATGGCTCTGTGCAGCCAGGTTGTAGATCTCATCTGGCTGTACCTCTCCGATAATACGGATCAGACTGGATGAATCAGACAGATCTCCATCATGAAGAGTCACTGCATGTTTCTCCAACAGATGGTCGATTCTTCCAGTGTTTGCCAGAGAAGAACGGCGGGTAATGCCGTGTACCTCATACCCTTTTCCCAGCAGAAACTCTGCAAGGAAAGAACCATCCTGTCCGGTGATACCTGTGATCAATGCTTTTTTACTCATATATTCCTCCTAAAAAATAGTAATAACTTGTATTTACTTTACAAAAACCGGACTATATTATAAGATAGAAAATATAAGAAATCTATGTAAATCCTTGCGAAAAAATAGTATTATATTGCTCCTATATATTTTACTCCTGGAGGTATGTTCATGGCAGTAATTTTACAAAATGATCAGATCTGTCGCTATATCCATACGCCAAGCTCATTTGCCCGTCAGAATCTTCTGTATATTCAGGAAACTGGACGGCTCAAGAGCCGGGACCGTCATATCAGCCGTCGGTCCCATCTGGAATCCTATCTTTTCTTTATTGTATTGTCCGGCCGCGGAACAGTCACTATCGGAAAGAACCTCTGGGAAATCGGTCCTGGCGATCATATCTTTCTGGATTGTCAGGAACCTTATGCTCACGAAAGCAGTGAGGACGATCCCTGGACTCTCCTGTGGGTGCATTTTTACGGAACTGCAATGTCCGGATATCATGCTTATTTTACCCGTCACCAGAAGGCTTCTGTCTTTCATCCGGACAGCCCTTCCGATTTTCAGTCCATCCTGGAGCAGATACTGATCCTGGAGAAAAATCGTGCCGGTAACCGAGAGCTGCTGGAAAATGAACTGCTGCACCGTCTGGTCACACAGATTCTGACCTGGCAGACTGAAATTCCTGTAAAAAAAGAGGATAATATCACCTCTAAACTTCTGGAGATCCGTGGATTTCTGGATGAGCACTTTACTGAAAAAATATCCCTTGATGAACTGGCAAACCTGTTCTATATCAGCAAATACCATATGTCGCGAGAATTCAAAAAAGCCTTCGGAATCACCGTTGGAAGTTATGTCAATTCCCAACGGATCACAAAAGCCAAAGAACTATTACGTTTCAGTGATCAGCAGATTGAAACGATCGCCCGAGCCTGCGGAATCGAAGACAACAGCTATTTCAATAAAGTATTTCAAAAAGCAGAAGGAATCACTGCAAGAGAATATCGCAGAAAATGGAGGGGACAATGATGTCAAAAGAATCCTATAAAATGGATATGTGCAATGGCCCGGTCTTACAAAAGGTCATTGCATTTAGTTTGCCTTTGATGCTGTCAAGCTGTCTGCAGCTTCTGTTCAATGCTGCGGATGTGATCGTGGTTGGCCGTTTTGCCGGAAGTACTTCCCTGGCAGCTGTAGGTTCCACTACTGAGCTTTTAAGCCTGCTGACCACATTATTTATCGGATTTTCCATCGGAGCCAATGTAAATGTGGCACGAACCCTTGGAAACCAGGACGATCAGGAAACGAAAGACGGCATCCACACAGCCGTCAGTGTCAGTATTTTATCTGGATCTGCCATGATTCTATTAGGATTTTTATTTGGTCGGCCAATGCTCCAATGGATGGGGACTCCTGCCGATGTCATTGATAAAGCTTCTCTATATTTAATGATCATTTTTATTGGTATGCCTTCCAACATGGCATATAATTTCGGCAGTGCAATCCTGCGTGCCATGGGCGATACCAAGCGGCCGCTTTATTTTCTGTCTGCTGCAGGAGTGCTAAATGTTGTCCTGAACCTGATCTTTGTGATCGTGCTTCACATGGATGTGGCCGGTGTTGCTCTGGCAACGATCCTGTCCGAGACCTTAAGTGCCGTTCTGATCCTGAATTGTCTGTGCCGGACAGATGGCCCCTGTCACCTGAACATCCGAAAGCTGTATATTCAGAAAGATCAGTTGATCCGCATGCTGCGGATCGGGCTGCCAGCCGGAATCCAGAGTGGTATGTTTTCCTTTTCCAATGTGCTGATCCAGTCCTCCATCAACTCCTTTGGTTCAGTAGTCATGGCCGGCAGCAGTGCTTCTGCCAGTATCGAAAATTTTGTATATATTTCCATGAATGGAGTTCATCAGGCAACGGTCAGCTTCATAAGCCAGAATAACGGTGCCGGGAAACCTGAGCGGATCAATAAGATCCTTTTCTCCTGCTTAGGACTTGTCACTGTAACCGGTATCCTTATGGGTGGTACTGCCAACCTGTTTTCCAGACAGCTTCTATCCATCTACTCCACAGATCCAGCTGTGATCTCTGCCGGACAGATCCGAATGTTCTGGATCGCCATGCCGTATTTTCTATGCGGTATCATGGAAGTGGTCATGGGTGTTATGCGCGGCCTTGGATACGCGATCACACCCATGCTGGTGGCTGTCTCCGGTGCCTGTCTGTACCGGATCATCTGGCTTGCCACCATATTTACCTGGTTCCCGACCCAGCAGGTATTGTACCTTTGCTATGCCACCTCTTGGATCCTGACCACATTGATCCACACAATTACATATCTTTACGCAAGAAAACATCATCCGCTGTTCACAAGCAAAAACGAATGATGTTCCCTGATCTTAACGGCGGCAGGTAAAATAAATGATCTGCCGCTGTTTTCCTATTTGATTCAATAATTCCAGTGTCCGCGCCCGCTTCTCTTCATCCAGATTCACAAAGGGATCATCCAGGACCGCCACCGATGATTCTCCTTCGCACAACGCATCCATCAGTGCAAACCGTTGCGCCAGCCGAAACAGGTCCTGCCAGCCAGTGCTGAAATATTCCGGATCACGCAGGAGTCCCTGCTGACGGATCCGAAGCTTCAGATTCACATCCATCTCAATACTGTCCTTCCATGCCGGTTCCAGAACAGCAAGATACTCCGCTGTTTTTTCCTTCAGTGTGGTCAGATATCTTCCCAGGAATCGATCTCTGGCTGTCTTCAGAAGTTCCAGCGTTCGGGATAACAGTTCATATTTTCGCTCCAGCTCCTGAATCTGCTCTGATAAATCCGTCAGTTTTTCTTCCAGTTCCAGACGAACCTCCGTCTGTCCCACATGTTTTTCCTGCTGTTCATAGGAATCCAGTTCCTGCTGACACTTCCGTACCTCTTTTCGATGATTCTCACAGCTCTGACGTAGATTCTGAAACTCCCTGCTCCGCTCCCGTTCCTGCTGCCAGCACTGCTCCAGCATCTCTCCGTCTGGAAGCTGCTCCATGACATAGCCCGTTGCTTTCCGAAGCTTTTGCAGAATCGGATCCTGCTCCTGTTCTTTTCTCTCTGCTTCTGCCTCATCCCACTGCTTTTTCAACTGCTTGCTCTGCTTCTGATACTGCTGCAGTTCTGCCAGACGTTGGTTGTAGATCTCTTTTGCAAGATGACAGGAACGCTGATTTCTGGATAACTGGAGAAATGAGGTGATTGTCAAGACAAGACCGAGCAGTATCAAAATGCCAAGCAGTGCTGTCATGAATATGTTGTCTGAAAAGCAACATACCATCAACACAATACCCGTCAACATCACGATCAGACCAGTCACACCTGTCAGCATCCATTTTCTGTCGCTGTATTTCTGCTCCTGTGCACACTCACGAACCTCTTCCAATTCCGCTTTTCGTCTCTCTTCCTGCTTCTGGGCTTGCATATATTGCTGCTTCGCTGTCTGCTCCCGTTCCTGGGCAGCCTGAAACCGGAAAATCTGCTCTCGCAGCCGATCAAGCTCCTGCTCTTTCATTGGAAGCTCCTCATATCCCGCCAGGCGCACGTTAGCTTCCTGAAGCTTCTCCTCCTGCTCCTTCAATCTCTTCTCCAACAGTTCCTGCTGCGCCTTCCAGAGCTTTTCCTGCTGAATCTCATAAGCCTCCATCTGTTCTCTGACCTGCCTTCGTTCCTCCTGAAGCTTTGCAATCTCCCCTCGATTGCCCGTCTTCTTCAGAAACTTCATGCGCTCTTCCAGAGACGCTGCTGCCCGCTCATAATTTTCAATATCGCCTGCATCCTCTTCTGCATGACTGAGCCTTGCATGCAGACTGTCATTTACCAGCACTTCCAGCTTCCGCTGTCCAAGATAGCAGCTCCGTTCCCATGCTCCACGGTCAATATGAAATAATTCTTCTCCCAGCCGCTCCGAATAATCAGTGCTCAGAAGTCCAGTGCTCAGATCATACAGTGCAAAGGTATCATCCTTTTCTTTGCTGCCAAAGGTACGCTCTGCACGATAAGTCTTTCCACCAGCTGTAAATTCCATACTTCCACCATAAGCTCCACCCTGCCAGGGCTGATAATGGCGTCTCTCATTTTCCAGAAGAGAACGTCTGGTGGTTGCTTCCATGCCATACAGCATCGCTTTGATAAATGCCGCCATGGTGGATTTCCCCCAGCCATTTTCGCCGGTGATCGTCTGAAACCCTTCAGAAAAATCCAGTTCCATATCATGCAGTTTTCCAAAATCCACAATCTGTATCCGTCTGATCTGCATGCTATGCCTCTCCCTTCAGCGCCTGTATCCCAAGCTTCAATATCTCGCTTTGATCTTCCTCTGAAAGATCTGTCTCCTGAACTAACCTCACAAACTCACCCTTCAAAGACCGGTCATACTGATAATCCTCTGCTCGCACTGCGACCTTTGTCTGATCCTTGATCTTCAGAAAATAATAATCGGACTCCAGCTTCCGCTTCATCCACAGCAGATCAAGATCACACTCCGGACTTACCTGCCCCTTCAGAACTATTTTTATCAGATCCTGCGACGGAATCTCTGTTAACTGCCCTTGTATCTGAGCCATGATCTCCTGCTCTGTATATGTCTCTGTGACTTCAATCACCACCTCACGCAGCGTCCGCTTGGCCACCAGCACAAATGTGGGCACCAGATGCTGAGCCACCGTCTCCAGCATCACATAACCCTTCGTTCCGCACTCGTCAAACCCTCTGCCTTCCAGACATCCGCTGTAACACCAGATTCCCTGTTCATCCAGCTTTTCCTGTCGGAAAGAATGCACATGCCCAAGTGCCAGATAATCAATGCCCCGTCCACGCAGATCCCGAAGTGCGATTCCTTCTTCTCCCTGACCATATTCACTGACCATTCCATGAAGCATTACGACATGTAGTTTGCCCGGATAATCAGAAAGCTCCTCCTGCAGCTGATCAGCCCATGTCGGATCCCATTCTCCTGATAATTCCATTCCGGTAATGGTAATGTCCCCTTGCTCATAAGTAGTCCATCCGTCATTAAATGTGCGGAGATTTTGTATCCTTTCTGTGGATGTCCGCTCCATCCGATCATGATTTCCTCGCAAATAATAAAACATGATCTCCGGGTGTGCCTCGATCGTATTTCTCACCACACTCTTTGTCCGGACAGACACCTGTTCCGTATCAAACAGATCTCCGCAAAGCAACATAGCTTCCACGCCTTCGCTGGAAGCACGTTCCACCATATTCACAAATGTATGCAGCAGTTCCATACGCCTCTCCTGCGCCTTCGCAGGCGGCAGTCCAGATTCCATTCTGGAACCCAGATGCAGATCCGCACAATGTATCAGTTTCAATCCATGTCCTCCTTCAGGATATGTGCAAGCAGCCCTTCGCAACCCTCTGACACATCCCGATATGTCTCATCAAAATTACCGGTATACCACGGATCCGCAATATCTCCACCCCGGTTCGTATACTCCAGCAGCTTATGGATCTTATGATCTGGATCCGCTCCAACAATCCGGTTCATATTGCGAATATTCCAGGTATCCATGCCGATCAGATAATCATATTCCTCATAATCTCCACGTGTCATCTGTCGTGCCCGATGGTCTCCGCATGGGATTCCCACCTCACGCAACTTCGCACGGGTTCCATGATGCACCCCATTTCCGATCTCCTCTCTGCTGGTGGCAGCAGAATCAATGTAAAAACAGTCGGATAAGCCCCGCTTGTCCACTAAATATTGCATGACATATTGAGCCATGGTGCTGCGGCAGATGTTGCCGTGGCAGATGAAAAGTACTTTTATCATTGTTGCATAACCTCGCATTTCTTAGTTTTTCTTGGTTTTTCGGGCTTTGTAAGCCTTTGTAAATTTTTGCTTTCCGGCATAATCTGGTTTATTTTCGCATAATATCGTCAGCAAAAGGTGTAAAATAAGGTGTATGTTTTTCTATTTTACACCTTGCTATTTTTAATTAAAAATCGTAATTACACAACCTGAATCCGGGCAATTTCTTCCCTGGCATCCTCAAGATTTACATGCGTATATGTATTCAACGTTACGCTGATCTCTGAGTGGCCCATCAAATATTGCAATGCTTTTGGATTCATTCCGGATTTTGCCATATTTGAGCAATAGGTGTGCCGGCATACATGCGGGGTAATGACAGGCATTTGTACTTTGTAAGTATTATTATACTTCTGAATGATGTGTTGGAAATAATGCTCCCAGTGCAGGGAATAACAGATACTTTCATTTTTATCAAAGTATAAAAAACCACTTTTTCCATCTACCATAGGTTCTGCTTTTGGCGGGTTTCGTTTTTCTATTATTTTCCGAAAGCATTCCTCTACATCTGCAGTCATAGGTATCTTTCTCGTTCCGCTGGTTGTTTTAGTCTCTTGAATATAATATCCAATTTTTGATTTTTTCTGCAATTGATGATCAATGTTGATCGTATGCTCCTTGAAATCAATATCAGAAATCGTCAAACCACAAAATTCCGAGATGCGAAGGCCTGTTTTAAATAAAATGTAGATTCCTTCATAATACCTGCAAAAATGAGGATCCTCTTTCACAAATCGTAGAAACTTACGTTCCTCCGCTCTGCTGATTGCTTCTCTTGTCACACTGTCATTCACAACCACTTCCATTAGCTGAAACTGAAATGGATTTTTCCTGATCAGGTCATCATCCACTGCCAACTGAAATGCCGGACGAAGAACTCCTCGGATTGAATGTATGGAACTATAACTTTTCTTTTCTACCTGCTGAAGATGTATCAGCCAACATTTTGCATCCGAAATCCGAACCGTATCAATCCTTCTTTTTCCAAATGGATCTTTCTTCAATAAATTGATAACTGTTCCGTATCCTGCAACTGTAGTAGGTCTGACACCGGTTTTTGTTGATGTATATTTTTCAACCAGTTCCAGCACTGTCATGTTTCCGCCATTTGTTGCAATCTGCTCGAAATGGTCCGCCTGGATTTTCTTCTCCATCTCCCGAAGCGACAAAGTACGGCGCTTTCCTTTCGGAGTTGCATCGTTATGGTCTAAGCGCCAGCTATATACGCAGCGCTCCTTTCCCATCTCATCGACATACTTAAATCGATATCTGCCATTAGATAACTGTATTTCTCCATTGTGTAATATACGTCCTCTATGATCTCTCCTTTTTTCACTCATAATCTTTTAGTCTCCTTCATCAAATGTTCATTTAACTTGGAAGACCGTCTCGGTTTATTCATTATATCACAAGACCTTCTCTTCGCTAAGATAAAATGAACATTATTTTCATTACTATTTTTTCTATTCTGTTACTTAAACTGTGCTGGCTGTATCCAGATAATCTTCAAACAATTTCCTTTTGAATCGGATATGCGAACCAACTTCCAGAATAAAATCTGCTCCTTCATTTTCACCTGCGATCTGTCTTAATCTCTTTTCGCCAATTCCGTAATATTCAGCTGCTTCGGAAACATTTAAAGAATATTTCTTCCAAACAGGTATTGTTTTTTCTGTATGATTCATTCGCATTCCTCCCCTCTGTTTGTATTCAACAGAGTTTTCGCTTTCTCCATTTTCATACTTGCGATCGCTTCTCGTTTGCTTGTGCCTCCAACATACATAGGCGTACACATTTCTAAAATACGGTCATAGATACGCCTTTTATCCAACATGGTCTCGCTTTTTATTTCTTTCAGTGGAAGATTCGTTGTAATGATCAAAGGTCGTCCTGAACGGATCCTGCGGTCTATGACACTAAAAATAATTCCTAACGCATATTCTGAATTTCGTTCTACTCCAAGATCATCAATAATTAGAAGCTGATAAGAAGCCAATGCATTGATATATTCCGTTTTGTCTGCCAGTGGAAATATATCATCAATAATGGTATTGAAATTTGTCATTTTTACCGTTACTTCCTGTTTAAGAAGTTCATTGGCAATACACCCAGCAATAAAACTTTTCCCAGTTCCAACCGGTCCCCAGAACAAACAGCCTATATGATTTCTTTTCATTTTCTCCCAGTTATCAACATAATTTTTTGCCGTATGCATTACAGCATCTGACATATCTGCATTTTCAAATGTCCACTCTTCCATTCTGCTCTCGTCAAAACAGATGCTCGTATTTCTGTTGACTAATTCCCGGTGCTCTTTGTCTTTAAAATATTTTTGTTCCTCTTCATATGCTTTTCTGTCACAGGCACATTGCCTGGAATGTTTCTTCATTCCCATAAAACCTCCCTCAGGAAAAAATGCTTCTTTCGCTTCCCCACAGACTTTGCAGTATTGCAAACCATCACTGCCTACACATACGGTATCTTCTTCTCTCATCACAAACTCTCTCCTTCCCCATAGCAATAATTTACTTCATGATATTTATTACTTTTATATTTCTCAGTTACTTTACTAGGTGCCACATTTCCGACTCCTGCACAGCCATTTTTACGACCAGATGATGGGGGCTTTTCCGACTCTATTACAGCCATCTTTTCAACCGCTTTATTGTCAATCGGCTGTAAAACTATCTCATCAGATGGAATTTTTACATATAAATGATTGGGTTTTGAAAAACCACCGGATCTGCGAACCAATAGTCCCACATCATCTAATTCCTTCAACGCTGTTTTTACAGAAGATTTGCATTTGTCGATTTGAACAGACAATTCTTCTATTGGAAATATCAGATAAACATTTCCATACTTATCTATCCAGCTATTCTTTCTCGATATCCGTGCCCGGTCATACAAAATCATATAAAGAAATTTTGCAGTTTGAGAAATGCGCAGCTTCAGCAAAAACTTCGGAAACTGGAAGTACTGAAGCATCTGCTCTGACTCCTTCATGTATTCATATTTCATTCTTTTCTCGCCTCGTTTCTGTTTCTAACTGTTGTAAAAATCATTTTTATGCCGGCTCAAAAATGTCCTTACACATATTCAAAAGATGAAGAGCATAAATACAGGTTCTTGATAAAATTTTTTTATTTTTTCCTGTCTAAAATACCCTTTCATAAAACGAAACGCTGAGAGGCATTTTTACAGCCCCCTGATGAAATTTTTTTAATTTTTTCGGTTAATTGAATATTTGAAAACAAAAAACACTCACCTATTCCAGGTGAATACATTATTGGTATGATGAATACTGCTGATCGTAGTCTTGCTATGTTAGATTATGCTTTAAGACGACGTTTTTCATTTTTTACTATGAAACCGGGATTTAATACGCCTGGTTTTCAAGCTTACCAAGACTCTCTAAAAAGTGATGCCTTTAACAAATTAATTGCTTGTGTGAAACAGCTCAATTCCAAGATAGCAGAAGATATATCACTAGGTGAAGGATTCTGTATTGGTCACAGTTATTTTTGTGGTTTAACACCAGAGACAACCAACGCACAAACTTTGTCATCCATTGTAGAATACGAATTGATTCCACTTTTAAAAGAATATTGGTTTGATGAGCCCGCAAAAATCGTAGATTGGTCTGATCGTCTAAGGAGTGCTGTTAAATGATTCCTGTACAAAATATTTATTATATGCTGTCCTACGCTTTTCAAGCATTACAAGCACAAAACTACAAAGATCTGGCTACAGAAAATTTTCATAATACCGCTGAATTATGTGCAGCCATTCTTGATAAGGGCATTAGCGTACAGCTAAAACGAGGCTTAGGAAGAGATTATCTGCCAAAATCAGAATCTCTTTCTACGCTACAGGGAAAGCTCAATATTTCTGAATCCATTAAAACTCAGACTCTGCTGAAGAAGCAAATGATTTGTACATACGATGAATTTTCAACTAATACACAATTTAACCGAATCATCAAATCTACACTGTTATTGCTTCTTAAAGCCAATATTACAAATACTCGCAAAAAGAGTCTACGGAATCTGTTATTATTTTTTTCTGATGTTAATGAAATTGATTTACGCTTTGTAAATTGGAATCAACATTATAATCGTTCCAATCAAAGTTATCAAATGCTAATCGGAATCTGTTATCTGATTTATAACGGACTTCTACAGACACAAAACAACGGTACCACAAAAATAATGGATTTTTTTGACGAACAGCGTATGTGCCATTTATATGAAAAATTTTTGCTTGAATACTATCGTAAAGAACATCCAGAACTATCTGCCAATGCATCACAGATTGCATGGCAACTTGATGATTCTGAGAACCAATTGCTTCCCAAAATGCAAACTGATATTATGTTGTCTCAGGGAAACAATATACTTATTATCGATGCAAAATATTATTCACATATGACTCAGCAGCAATATGGAACAAACACCTTGCATTCCAATAACCTCTATCAAATTTTTACATATGTGAAAAACAAAGAATTTGAATTAAGAGAGCTGGAACATACCGTCTCTGGAATGCTCCTTTATGCACAGACTGATGAAGATGTTATTCCCAATAATACATACCAGATGAGCGGAAATCAGATTTCTGTGCGTGCATTGAATTTAAATCAAAATTTTTCGGAAATCACAAAAGATTTGGATTCTATTGTAAAAGTTCATTTCTAATTGAATAAAGCTGGGAGAACTAATCATAATTCTCCCAGTCTTTCTAAATCCACTATTCTTTCTTTTCTAGTCCTAAAAAATATGTATTATTATGTTCAAATGACACAACATATATACGTCTTTTAACCAACTCTATATCTTCTTTTCTGGAATCTCTATGCCTTATGCATGATTGAATAAAAATATTTTTAACATCTTCCTCCTTCTCAGCTTTATATTTATATATAATCAATTCTGCATTTTCACTTAAAATTGTATCAAATATCTGGTCTAGCCACCATCCATCAGTTATCGATAATGACATTCCAAATATTATAAACAATTCTGCTTCATCAAAATAAGACTGATATTTTATATCATATTGCGCCCAATATGACTTAACAAATCGTTTTTCCTTTGACCTTCCCTTATCGTATACATCCATGTCTATTCCGAATAAAATAGATCTTGGAATTTCCTGTATCCCGTGTGGATGGATAATGTCTGTAAGCAAATATGACGACCAATTAGTAGGATTTTTCCCAGAAGAGCCTCCACATTCTGGATAAAATTGAAAATTTCTGTCTGCATTTTTCCAATAATGAGGATCAAACTGTGTTTTATCTAAATATAAATAATTATCCAATAATGCTGTATAATTAAAATTAAAAAACACAAAATTATACAAGTCATAATAATTAGTTTTCGAAGGAAACTCTATATCACATGAACTCTCTAAATCATTTAAAAAATGTCCCAAACTTTGCGTTGCTAATTTTTTCTCTTGCACATCAGAATTAATTTTCAATAATAAATCTGCATCAACAAGATCATTTAAAAATCTTGTAAAGCAGTTTTGAAACTCATCAATTGATTTCTCAATTTTATTTTGTTGTATTTTTCCCTCCAAAACTAATGCATTAATGATTAATTCAAAGTCACTCCAATTAGAATCATAAGACATTTGTTCGGTCATTTTCTTAAATAATATGTTTTTCTCATCACATAAATTATAATATTTTATATATTCATAAAAATCACTATAACTAGACGTTTTCCCTTTCATTTTTCCTGTTTTATATTTATTCAATAAAGCAATATCAAATCCATTCCCAACCAAAACCATAATATTATGTTGTGATTTTATTTCATTAAATGTCTTTTTATCATACTTACCAAACATATCTTATTCTCCATTGTAAAAATTATACATCTCTTACAATCATATATTATTTTAAAATGCTTTTTTCCGCAAGAGCTTTTAACAATTAAACAACCTTTATCTTCTTACCTAACTATCCATTTGTACCGTTCTATTTTATAACTACTATATGGTAGGTATATACAGTCAGATAGATTCCTATAACCCCCATATATTCTTTCAAATTACAAATTAATACATTATATCATCTAATAAGTTTTACTTTCATTTTCCCTCATGATCATGAGGATTTTTTCGTTCAAATTGTGCGATTATATGTAAAAAGCGTAGGATTTCTCCCACGCATTTATATTATTATTTCAGCTTTTCCGATTCGATCTTCCAAAGGTATAAATAAGGTGTAATTTCTACGTTGTCGTCCAAGAAACCCAATAAACTCAAGGCTTTTCACCCCGTCCCTTAAACACTGCCGTGGCAGATAAATAATACTTTTATCAAAATGTAATTCCTCCTAAAATGCGCTGTCCTGCACCGATTTGCTCCGATTTATCTCGCCTGTTTTTAGGGTGTAACAGCATCTACTCTGTCACAGTTTTCCCGAAACAGAGCAAAATGGAGCAAGTTACGGCAGGCTGTAGTAGTAAAATGGTAGTAAAAATCGGGGTGTTTTACTACCGCTAAGATTTTATTTATCCCAAAAGTGTTTTATCTTATACTGCCATATAGCTTTTCTGACTGCTTTATCAACTTCTTTGGCTCTCAAATTACGCACTTCTGCAGGTTGCTTGATATCTTCCATAGTATCATATTTTGAATTATAAATTTTAATAAACATTTTTATATAAGTTGGATCATAACCTAAATAATCTAACAGTTCATTCCAATACATAGCCATAAAACGCAAATCTATAAAATAAGTAGATAACCTATTTCCTAAATCGTTTAGTTCCTTTTCATTTTTCTCCAATTCATATTTTTTGTATAATTCCTTGATTTCCGGATAATTTTTCCTCAAATTTGGCAATCTATTTTTTATATTATTCACAATACTAAGCAGCTTAAAATTTAGATTAATAAGAAAACAAGACTGTACTGAATCAATAAGAAGATCATTATTTTCATAAGACAAACTCAAGGTGATTATATCCACATCACCACTATTCTTTTTATAAAATTCATAGAACATCAATGACTCTCTTCTTCTCTTATCAAGCACATCTTCATCCGGCATTCTTTCCACTTTTTCAGGGATTTCGTCCTTCAACTTACAATATATTTCTATTCCATCATAAACATCTTCTATAATCTCATTACATCTAAAATCCTTCTTCAGCATCTTTTTACTATGATAGACCTGAGTAATATAAATAATCAAAACCGCTAAAATACTACATAAGATGCTGCTGACATACGAATTCTTCATAATTGATACTATCGTTTTAAATACAACACATGTACTAAGTCCCTTAAAAACCTCTATTTTAATTGCAATTGCTATAAGTAGCATGAGACAAATCATTAATAACACAAACATTACCTGTCTATACAAAGATTTTTTCAATAATTCACACCTCCATTACTCCAGCCTTTTAATCTTTCATCAGTTTACCACAATTTCTCCCACGTCACAATAAAAACAGCCACATAACGTAGAAAGGGCAGTTGCTCGGATTCAATCCAAGCAACTACCCTTTCATATCAAAATTCTTTCTATACTACTTTGAACATCTTCTGAGTCACAGGCTTCTCCCCAATGGTCTTTTCCAATTCCTTCTTGGCAGCGTTCAGTTCCTCCATACGAATCATCTCGTCTTTCGCATCCTCCAACCCCAAATGGGTGTATGTGTTCATGGTAACGCCGATGTCCGAATGCCCCATGAGGTACTGCAGCGTCTTTGGATTCATTCCCGATTTTGCCATATTCGAGCAATAGGTGTGTCGGCATACATGTGGATGTGTCAAGTATAGGACAAAAAAAATTTTATTTTTTTCTGCCGAAGACTATCTGACGCTTCCATCAGGTAGTCCCAGCACCTTTATTATCTTCTGATAAGTCCTTCTTGTCCTGCTCAAGTTACCTCTGTTCCGAAAAAATATCGTCAAAATTCCATTCGATTTCAATTTCATCCTGACAATGAACACGGATCACCTTGATAATCTCACGCAACTTCTCTGTATCGAACTTCTGAATTCCCAAGAAATCTTTTAGTTTTATTTTATCAGAAAGTTCATTTTGTTCAAGAAGCTTTTTACTATTCTCCGCATCTTCTATCTTTCGTTTTATTTCCTCCAGCTGTACACTTATCTTTCCAGCTCTCTGCTTATACGAATCACGATCTATACGACCATCTTTGTAAGCATCATAGAGTTTCATCTTTTCCGAGGTCAACTGTCGGCTTTGTTTTTGCAATTCTGCGGTATTGATCTCTTTGTCGTCGCATTGCCTGTTGGAAGATACTTTCTTTTCTTTTTCCAACATTGACGCTGCATACTGATGGACAAGCCCAAGGATATTCTCCTCCAGCGGTTCCCGTCGGATCACCAGACTTCGACACACAGGATCTCCATTGGTTCGAGCATCTGAGCATTTTAGCAGATGCTCCGTTTCTTTTAGTAAAGAATGCCCACAGTTGGCACATATCAGTAATGCCGGCTGTTTTTTACGCCTTTCCAGAGTAAAATTGGTGCGTGATTCCGCAACACTTCTCTTCTTTTTCGGATGCATTTCATTTGCTTTTTCAAACAATGCTCTGTCTATAATTGCCGTATGATGATTTTCCAGGCGAACCCATTCTGTTTCATCATTCAGAACTGCTTTATGACCGGTATGCATACTGCAACGTGTTTTTCCCCAGATTCTGGTTCCAATATAAATCTCATCCCGGACAATTGCCGCTACTGTCGTAGGGCTCCAATGTTTCTTTTTGATCGTGTCAAACCTCTGGAACTGCACCTGATCCCCTCTTGATAATTTCTGCTCATCACAAGTGGCAATCGCCTGTCTGTTCAATTCCCTTGTAATATCTGCGAAACTTGTTCCTTCCGCTGCCATCCGAAAAATCATTTTCACGACTTTTGCAGCCTCCGGATCAACTTCCAGTCTTCCGTCTTTTCCTTTTTTATAGCCATATCTGGCATTTACCGGAAGGCGTGTACCATTTCTCGTTCTTGTCTGCAATGCTGATGAAATTTTCTTGGACAAATCCAGGCTATACATATTGTATATCAGATTCTGCAATGCTACATTCATTCCACCAGTCATTCCGCTGCTCGCTGCACTGTCATAGCTGTCATTAATCGAAATAAATCGAATCTGTAGAAGTGGGAAAATATATTCAATATAAAATCCAACTTCCAGATAGTCTCTTCCAAATCTGGAAAAGTCTTTCACAACTACACAGCCGATTTCTCCGCTTTTCATGTCATCCTGCAGCTGTTGAAATCCCTGCCTTTTAAAATGAGTACCGCTAACACCGTCATCCACATATTCCAGAATATCCAACTCAGCTACACCCAGCTCATCAATTGCAAATGATTTTAACAGAATTCTCTGAGAAGTTACACTGTCGCTCTCTTTTTTGGCTCTGCCATCTACATTGTCATCTTCTGCAGACAAACGGATGTAAACAGCTGTTTTTCTAAGATCTGTCATCTTGACTGCGCCTCCTTCTCTTTCTTTAGTTTCTGTAAATCTGCAAACTGATCGTCATATACCAGCTTGATCTCATAATCATACTTACCACGGATAATAATTGAATCTACAAAGGCATCTGCCATTTCTTTTGTCAGCTTACGCTTTGACATATAAGTATGTATCACATTTCCCCAGCCTTCTTCAATGTGGTAATCCTGGGAATACCGAACCTGTGCCGCCAATACTGTGTCCAGACGGCTCTTGATATTCTCAATTTCATTGGAATAGATCCGAGAAAACTGTATGTATTCTTCTTCTGTAATCAAACGTTCGGAATAGTCTTCATATAAATCCGATTTACGCTTACTGATACGGCTTAGTTCCCGTCGAAGTTTCCCCACCTCTTTATCCAAAAGCAGGTACTGTGTCTGATTTTTGGAAGCTGCATTCATTTCCTGAATCATTTTTTCTGTATCCAATACGGTTTTCATATGCGTTTGAATCAGGCGAAGAACATCGTCATCCACATATTCTTTTCTGACTCTGTGCCCTTTGCATTGCTTTCCTCCGGATTTATGGTTAGTATTGGCTCCGCAGATATAAAAGAATGTGCCATTTCTTTCTCTGGACAACGTCATGCGGTTGCCACAGCCTCCGCACCATATCTTTCCTGTATAGAAATTATGGTTTCTAATAGCTCCATTGTTCTGCTGATGTTTCTTCTTATAAGCTTCCGTATATTCCTGGATTTTAGATTGTACCTGTTGAAACAACTCTCTATCTATAATCCCTTCATGCGTGTTCTCCACATGCACCCATTCACTCTCTGGTCGATTTCTCTGTTTATTTCCCTGGAAAACACTTTGCTGATATTTTCCAAATACAGAATCACCTGTGCAATGAACATCCTGAAGAACTCGTTTCACTTCATAATTGTTCCAGGGTTTTGACTCCGGAAGCGGCTTTTCACCGGTTTTATAGAATTTTCTCTGTAAAGTCGGCGATAAAACTCCATCTTTATTGAGCTGTCTTGCAATATCACTATAGTTCCTGCCATCCATATACATAGAAAATATACTTTTCAAATGTTCTGCAGCTTCTTCATCAACGATCAGCTGATGATGGTCTTCTTCTGACTTTCTGTAACCATACGGTTCCCAGGCACTTGTAAATTTTCCTTTTTTCCAAAGAGCTTTTTTTGCGCTGCTGCTCTTTTTGGCAAGGTCTTTCGAATAGAACTCATTGATAATATTCTTCAGTGGAACTGTAAGATCCACACCCTCTCTGAAGGAATCGAAATCATCTGTCACAGCCAGGAATCTTACATGAAAAAACGGAAATACTCGTTCAATATAGTTGCTGGTTTCGACATAATTTCTTCCAAGTCTGGACAAATCTTTTACAATAACACAATTGATTTTTCCATGCTTGATATCTTCCATCATCTGTACGAATCCAGGACGGTCAAAATTTGTACCTGAATAGTCTGAGTCCTTATAAACTTCCGCAACCGAAATATCTTCCGTATCTGCTACAAAGTTTTTCATCAATTCCACCTGGGTTTCTATCGTCCCTCTTTCTAATGTTTCTTCTGTTTCCATTGAAATTCTGGCATACAATCCTGCCCGGAATGGTCTTCTCACCTCTGTCTGGACGGTTGCACTGCCGACTACTTCCGGAATGTTTTTCCTACTCTTTCGTGCCATTTTATACAACCTCCTTTACCTTAACCTGCAGATTATTATCATCATCTATTACCGTATCAACTCCCATAGCCGGTAATTGATTCAGCAATGTCTGATAACAATCATCAAAATCAAAAGTGATCTCTATATTCTTTTTATCATATACTCGGATTTTCCTGATCAGTTCTACCACCACTGTGCGGGACAGTTCTTCAATATCCTGATATTTCACAAAATAATCCAGCCAGGTATTGGCATTGTCTGCTTTTTCCAGCTCACTATCCATTTCTTTCTGGATTGCACGGATACTCTCTTCCGCATTTCTAAGCCTCTTTCCATAGGCTGCATGAAGCTCTACATAGTCTTCTTTTGATACAATGCCCTCTTTCATATCCGAATAGAGCATCATCCGTAACTCCTTACAACGTTCTGTCTCCTGTTTTTTCTTCTCCAGCCTGTCCTGCAGCTTCTTCATATTGATCTCCTGAAATGGCACAGTACCAACAAATTCCAGGACTCTTTTCAGGTGCAGGATATTCTGGATATGCTGTTTCAGCATCACCAGTACGGCATCTTCCAGATCCTTTTCCGGTATTCTATGACTAGAACAGCGTTTTGTTTCTTTATTTGCGGAACATAGATAATAAGCATATTTTTTCCCTGCCACAGTAGAAACCTTTCTTGTCATAGGTGCACCACAATCCGCACATACAGCAATTCCGGATAACAGATATACTTGCTTTTGGTCAGGCGAAGTACGTGTATCCATGCCCAGAAGTCTCTGAACAATTTCAAAATCACGGTCACTCACCAATGGCTCATGATTTTTCTCAATCCGGATCCAGTCATCTTCCGGTTTCACATAAGTCTGCTTCACTTTATGGTTCGGTGTCGTCCTTTTTCCCTGCACAAGGTTTCCGATATAAACCTCGTTTTCCAGTATCCTGCGGACGGTAACGGAACTCCAAAGTGCCTGTTCTTTCTGCCGGAAGCCTGTTTCATAATGACTGCCACTGCTGATTTTATACTCAAATGGGGAAAGAATACCCAGTTCATTTAAACGATTAGCAATCGCATCCTGACTCATTCCCTGCAGCTTCATCTTAAAAATATCCTGTACTACACTGCCTGCAGATGGATCAATCTCTAATTTATGCTTATCTGTCTTTGTCTTCCTGTATCCAAAAGCTACAAACGGAGTCACGCATTCGCCTTTTTTCCTCTTAATCTCAAGATTACTCCTGATCTTAATAGAAATGTCACGGCAATAAGCATCATTGATTAAATTCTTAAATGGGATAATAATTTCGTCTGCCTGATTCTTTCCCTTGAGACTGTCATAATTGTCATTGATGGCAATAAAACGCACACCAAGAGCCGGGAATAATCTCTCGATATACTTCCCAGAATCAATATATTCCCTTCCAAATCGTGATAAATCTTTTACCACTACGCAGTCTACAATCCCACGCCGGATATCTTCCAGCATTGCCTGGAATGCTGGGCGCTCAAAATTAGAGCCTGAGTAGCCATCATCAACTCGGACTGAAACAACTTCTATATCTTTTTTGTCTTTCAGGAAATCCAGAATCAAAGCTTTCTGGTTAGAAATGCTGTTACTTTCCAGTTTTGCTGAACTGGAAATATCGCCATCTTCTTTAGATAATCTGACATAGATGGCGGCATGATAGATTTTATTGATATTCTGATACATATCTTACCTCCTTTTATTACGTCAGAAAATCCATGTAATAAAAGGGGGCTGCATAATTTGTCCTTACCGACATTCTAACACAGTCCCCTCAATCTTGCCAGTACTTTTTCAGACACTCAGAAGCATATTCTCAAATGCCTGCTCCATAGATATACCGTTATTGGCAAATCTGACTTTTACTTTCATATTGCCGATCCGGACCAAATATGGATTTCCTACTTTATTCAGAAAAATATCTCTCCGTTCCTGAAGCGATTTATTTCTGTCTGCTTTTATCATCCGTAGATCAGTCATTTCATTGATATCTACATCACTGAAATCCTGCTCCAGATAGTTTCTATATTCCTCTGCCGTCATGCCCTTCTCCTTCCATTCCCATCTGAATCTGTACTGCTTTCAGTACCCGATCCAGGCTCCACTTGTTCACTCTTCCGCATTTCTCAATAATACATTTCGTAGAAATGCTCATAACCTGTTCAGCCAGTGCCAGGCTTCCTTTTCGGATTCCCGTCATATCATATTTGCTGATAAATACATGTGTTGGCAAATACCGTTTCTTATAAATTCTTGATGTCAGCGGAACTACCGTTATGACTGAACTGTATGTATTGGCTTTATTATTACTCACTACGATCACCGGTCTTACTCCACCCTGAACAGATGTTGTAGGAAACATACCGAGATCTGCCCATAAAATATCTCCTCTGCGGATTGTCATTTGTCCTCTCTCCAATCTATTATTTTTATTTGTAAAGCATCCATAGCGCTATATTGGCTCCACAGGAATACGGCAGAGTTTCTTTCCCATAAGGAAAGCTCTGCCGCATAACCTCTATAGCCAATTTGATTATTAAACAGTGCTCGCTCGATTCTATTTATCCTCGATACCCCGAATCGTTACTCCCGCATATGCAGGAAGGGAATAATAACCTGCCCGGATGCATACTCCGGACCACAACCCGGAAACTCTCGTTTCCAGGCTCCAGCAGTTCATAGGTTTACCAGTTACAGACTTCTCAGGATCTGCAAGTGTATCGCATCTCATACATATCATCGCATCACCAGCCTGCCAGCTGGCTTCGGTCAGTGCTTTTTCGCAGCATTACGGACTGAACTAAAAATCTTTGTTTTGTCTTATAATCCTATAGCGGCATCTTCCTCGTGCTCTTTGCATGAAATGTCACGTCAGTTATTATTGGATATTCAGTTATCATGGTTCATTTTAGGAAGTCCTTTAACTTCCTCTAATTACTAAAGTCAAATGACTTTGGCAGATGCAAAAGATTTTGAAAAATTTTTTAAAAAAATTTATTCATATACATTTCACGCATCTTATTAAGAGTGGATTTCAGCTTGTATGACAGCATCTGTCTGGAAATCCCCATAATCTCCGCCATCTGTGTCTGTGTCTTGTTTTCAAAGAAAATGCCATAAATAATCATGCGTTCCTCTGAGTTCAGTTGATTGATCACTGTGTGAATATCCTGCTGTTCCATTTTTGTCAGTACACAGTGCTCCACATCACAGTTCAGATCTGGAAAATCCTCAATCATGAAGCCTTCTCCATCAATGGACTGACCGCTGTAAGGTACTTCTCTCAGCATCTTATCCACAACCTCACCCAGTTCATTCTTAATCTCAACTTTTTTTGCCTTGCTGCTTCTGTAAAAATTATTCATCGCATACGCAACTTCTTTTGTAATCTCGATCATTTCTCCATCAATATTTGCGTAATACTTTCCTTCGTAAAAATATGGGTGTTCAATATACATATCCGTTCCTCCTGAATTTGAAATCTTGTTGCTCGTTTCAAATCCAGAAGGCGGACCTCTGTTTAGGATCATGCCTGCTCCGCCTTTATCCTGCCGGGATACGCCCGCAGTTATTGGCTGAGAAATTCAGGCACGAAAAAAGCCCCAGTAGTTTTTTCTTAACTACTGAGGCTTTCGTCTCTTTCTTGTATTCAATTATCTATGCCTTCTTTCATCAGCATAATCATTGTATCAGGATAAAGTTCACAAAGTATCCGCAATATATTCCCATAAGTTCATATCATTATTGGAATCGTACATATTTCAGTATAAAAAGTTCACCGTGTTATTCTTCTACTTCTTTTCCATCTATATATAGTTGAAATTTATCAGGATTATTGACTACATCATAGTCCTTTCCGTATTCTACAGGTCTGTATTCAGCTGTCATTACCGATTCCCCTTCTTCAATATTCTCTTTCCATAAATAGATGTTCATATCAAGGCTCGTCGCATATCCCCTGTCTGTGGAGAATTTTGTCGAATGAAAAGAATCATCCTTGTACATCTGCAAAAGTTCTCTTGCAAACGCTTCTCTATCCTCAATATTTTCCCGGTTAGCGACCACAGTTAAATTTTCATCCCGATTTACGGAAAATGTTCCTACTACATCCGGTTCACCTCCCTTATGACCGGATTCAGATTTCCAACAAATACTTCCTGTAGCAATTATCAAGATTACTGCTCCTGTAATCACTGCAATTATCTTTTTCTTCATATTTTCATTAATTTCCTTTTAATTGTTTTACTGCGAAATTGATTACTTCTTCCGGTGTGGGTCTGTTTCCTTTAAGTGTCATTTTCTTCCATTCTTCCTGGACATCCGGATCAGGATTATCAAATCCTGCATCTATGGCTATCTGCATTTCTCTGCGTACTTCTTCTGGTGTTGTGTTGTACTTTTCTGCAATCTTCTCATAAATAGTTTTCTCTCTCATTCATTTTCCTCCAATATACAAGTAGAATTATATCTTGTTCTATAGAACTAATTTAGCATATTTCTATTGTCATGAAAAGACACTTTACAACTTAAAGCTGAATAAAAGGTCAAAAAAAGAAGAGCTACTTGCTCTTCCCAGTTTGTCATATTACTCTTCCAATAATGTATGGATTACTTTGATAATTTTTTTCTGCTCTTTGATCGGAAGTTTTTCTATTTTCTCTGTCAGCTCATTGGTAACACCTGTAACTGAATGTGCCACAACATCAATCAAAAGAGTATCTGCAGAAACATCTAATGCATTTGCAATTGCAACAAAGGTATCCAATTTTGTAACTTTCAAACCTCTCTCTATTACACTCACATGCGTCGGGCTTAAATTTACTAATGCAGCCAGTTCCTCTTGCGTGAGATTTTTTGCTTCTCGTGCTGATTTGATTCGCTGTCCTACTGCTTTCAAATCCATCGTAACACCTCCTCCAGAACGAATAATCGTTCTGAATTTAGTATACTTGTGGATATCTTAAATATACAGAATCGCAAAGCCAAGTTCTAATTCTACAGAACTATATTCAAAGTTTTTCTTTGCATTTTCGTAAAAAAGCGTTATGATTGAATCAGTTAAATCAAAGGAGGTATCAAATCATGAAATCACATAAATACTGGTCCTTAGGCGCACTTTTCTGTATGTTGGGATGCATTTATTCTGGAATCAAAAAATCTATGACTGCACATAAATACTTTGCCTATTCTTCATTGCTTTGTATGGGCATGTCCATTTATTCCGGTCACAAACTGGTTTCTCCAAAGAAGAAAAAAATCACTGAATCAAATAATAGTGAGAATAGTTAAATAAAAAATTGACCTTTATTCATCAAAGACAAAGTTGCTGGAGAATATTTTTTCTCTCCAGCAACTTTCTTTATCTTTAAGCCATTGAGATACAATACTGTCCAATCAGCTTCATCCAACTATTATATTTATTCTTTTCACACACCTTTCGGCAAATTTCATTTTCCATCAATACACAGAACATCTTATCATAATCAAATGCCCAAACAGCACCATTCACATGGTTTTCCACTGCTTTCTGATCTATGCTTTTCAAGCGTGTGACCATTTTTTCAATTTCTCCATTTCCCAAGTTACCGATATTTTTGCAGATAAACCGAAAGAAATTCAACGTTGCATATTCATCATGCCAATGGAACTCTTCTGGATTGTTTTTAATTTTACTGGCTCTCAGCTGTTCTTTGATTATCTGAGCAGCTACACCTTTCATCGAATCTTCGTATCTCATATTATTCACCTACTCTTCCTCAACGCCCAGTGACGGTTTAAATCTTTTATCCTTTGCCTGCGGTACCACGATCTCATAAAAATAAAATCCTAAATACCCAAGTGCCTGCTTCTTCATTTTATAAAAAGAAGTCCTGCCTATTCCTAACTCCTGTTGTACTTCCACATCTGTCTTATTATAATGACTGCAAAAACAGGAATGAAGGATTTCACTGAGCATCACACCATTCGGTGCATAGAACTTCACCAAAGTCATTCCCCGATAGATCATGTCCGACAATCCATAAATAATCATCAGATTATTCATCTCCCGGTGCATCTTTGGCACATTCAGCTGGTTGTTATAAATGCTCAGATAACTCAATGCATATGCCATATCTTCATTGATTTTCTCCTGGCATTCCATATCCAGTTCTTCTAACACAATTTGATTTTCCAAAATCAATTTCTGATAGCTTGTCATCAGTTCCTTGATATCTGTATAATGTCTCTCCATCGTTACTTCCAGATAATCCTGTGCATGGCTTGCCATCTGGAAGGTAATCTCTTTCATTGATTTAATTGCATAATCTCTGTCTGTCATCAGTTTCAAAATCTCCTTATCATCATCACACTAACTGGCGGTCTTTCAGACCAGTTCGCTTTCCCCATGATTTTGATGGGAAGCAATTACTTACTACAACTTGCAGAAGCGGATATCCAAAAGGCATTGTGGGAGCTGCCTTTGCTGACCGGAATCCATCTTCTTATGTAAAACCTACAGGAATATAAAGGGAAAGTGACTATCCCTGCCGGTTAATAATCCAAATAATATCGTCTATACCAATCTCTCCTTATGCTGTTTTTCTCTCCATAAACCATTTATCCACTTCATAAAACAAATGGCTTTCCTGTCCCTGTATCATACAGGTATACATCATTCCTACACCGCCTGCCTTTCTGCTGGCACATCGCTCAATTTTCAAAATTCTGTCAATGTTATATTTTCTTCCATCTTCCCAGGTGAAAAATATAGGAACCAGTTTTCCGTCTTTCCGAAACTCTGCCACTACATCTACATACACTTTATTCATACCGACACCTCACTATAAGATCTCTATTGCTCTTGGCGATGCCGGAATCCTTCGGATATATCCGTTTTGTTCCAACTGCTTAATTCTGGAAAAAGCAGATGACGTTGATCTTACTCCGATCAGTTTTCCAAATTCCCGAACTGTCGGCGGATATCCATGCTCCTTCGTATAATTCAAAATGCACTGATAGCTTTCTTCCTGTTTTCTGGTTAATGTCTGTTTCAAATCTATCCCTCCCATTATCCATGAAAATAACTGTGTGGATGAACTGTATGTGTACCAGCGTCCAAGTGGGATAAGACTTTATCCTGATACATAACTGCTCTCTGTATACTGAAATACCCAAACCGTCGTCTGATCTCATCTACAGTGCGATCCATCTTTTCCAATTTTTCCTGTTTCTCTTGATTACCAAAAAGTTCCAACTGGACGGGAATATCATCCAACACAAGATCTACTGCTCGAATACCAAGGCTTCTGATTGGATGCTCCCATTTATAATAATCCTTAAACAATTGAAATGCTGCTGTAACAATCTCATCTGTTATATTTGTTGGATGATGTAATTGTTTCTGCCTCGAAAAACGAAACAAGCCATTGTCTCGGACCGTAATTTCTATCGTTTTGCATTTAAAACCATGTTTTCTTAATCTTGCTGCAACGCTTTCTGCCAGTGCCATCTGAATGATCCAGACATCCAGATCATCTTCTAAATCTCTTGGAGTTGTGGTACTATTACCAATTGACTTCACCGGAGCTGTATACCCATCTTTGCAAACTGGATCATCGTCCCAGCCATTTGCAAATGACCATAACACAATTCCCATCTTTCCAAAATGGCTTTCTAACATTGCTTCATCACTTTCTGCAAGTTCCCCAATGGTTCGAATCCCCAGCTTCTGAAGTTTCTTCCGAGTCTGTCTTCCAACATAAAGCAGATCCGATGCAGGAAGCTGCCAAATCATACTTTTATAATTCTCCCGGTTAAACTCTGTAATCGCATCTGGCTTTTTGTAATCTGAACCAAGTTTCGCATAAATCTTATTCCAGGAAATTCCAATACTTACCGTTACACCCAGTTCGTATTTAATCCGATGGCTGATTTCTCTTGCAATCGTTATTCCGCTTCCTTTCAGATTTCTACTGGCTGATACATCCAGCCAGGCTTCATCAATCCCATATGGCTCGATCTTGTCCGTATACTCCGAATAGATTTCTCTTGCCATCTGTGAAAATCTCAAATACAAGTCCATCCGTGGTGGCACAAAAATGATTTCCGGACAAATCTGTTTTGCCTGCCATAATGCCATTCCGGTCTTTACACCTTTTCGCTTTGCAATATAATTTGCTGTCAGCACAATTCCATGTCTGGCTTCCGGATCACCGCCAACTGCAAGAGGCATTCCGGCAAATTCCGGGTGATGCAGCATTTCCACACTTGCATAAAATGAATTCATGTCGCTATGAAGAATTGTCCTGTCTCCCATTAACTCCACCACCTTCTCTCTGTTTGGTTTATTGTCTTATCAATTTCTGTATGCTTAGTATATATCTCCGTATTGGAGATAGTCAAGCGACATCTTGGTCGTACTATCTCCTTTTCGGAGATTTTTCTTGATTTTTGATTTTATTCGGGTTATAATGCATATAGAAAAATCAAAAAGAAATGAGGCGAACATATGCGTGCTTTCGGAGAAGTATTAGTAGAAAACAGAAAAAGGAAAGGCTACTCCCAGGCGGATCTGGTGGACTTACTTGCTCAGGAAGGAATTGAAGTTACTACGAAAGCAGTCTCCAAATGGGAGAATCTAACAAGAGAACCCTCCTTACACACAATCCTGACAGTTTGTCAGATTTTAGATATTGAAGATATATACGAAGAATTTTTAGGTGAAAATCCATTTGATCATGTCATGGAAAATTTGAATGAAGACGGCAAAGCTAAGATTATTGAATTTGCCAATCTTCTGCGGGCGTCCAGAAAGTATCTTCCGCATAGAGCCGATATCATTCCATTTGAAAATTATCAGCCGATTGCAGTAGAGCCAGCTTCTGCCGGTACTGGAAATTATATTGAAGACAGTGTAAAAGAAAGTTACAATGTCGGTCATCTCGCACCTGAAAAGACGGATTTTGGAATCCGTATATCTGGTGACAGTATGGAACCAATGTATCATACCGGAGATGTTGCATGGGTTCATAAACAAGACAGTATCTCCAACGGTGAAATCGGTATCTTCTATCTCAATGGCAATACCTATATCAAAGAGCTACATGACGGTCCGGATGGAGTTTATCTGGTTTCATTGAATGAAAAGTATCATCCAATCCAGATTTATGAATCTGATTCTTTTAAAATCTTTGGGAAAGTAATCGGAAAATGCAAAGGAGCAGAAATCCCTGGTTTTCATTAAAGATCAACTGCAGACTTCTAGCCTGCTCTTGCTGAAAATAATAAAGGAAGTGATAAAATGGCAATTAACAACACACTTAAAGATATCCGTGAAGAACGAAATCTCGTTCAGGCAGATCTTGCAAAAGCTGTCGGTTCTTGCAGTGATACCATCGGACGCATTGAGCGTGGTGAGCGAAATGCCTCTCTCGAAATTGCAATCCGTCTGGCACATTATCTGAAAATGCCAGTAGAAGAGATTTTTCAAATTGAAGACTGAACCGCAAATATCAGAAAACCGAGGACTGTTCCCCGGTTTTTCTTTTTCGCTAAACTATTTAGAGTCCTTTTACAAACTCAACTGCATTTTTTATATCTTTTCCATCTGGATGTCCTTTTGCTATACCACCCACCAGTTTAAATGGGCCAAATGTGTCATAGCCCTTGCATCCGAATTTTCCGATTGCTGTAGAATGCTTCTTGCCCAAAATCTGCTCTATGGATTTATAATTCGCACTTCCACCATAAGTACAGATCAGAAATACCCCTTTGTCGTCCGGTAGATTCTTCTCTGCAAATCCCAATATCGACTGATGAAATTTTGAAAAATAGATTCCTGATGCAAACCCAATCGTATCATAACTGCTCAGATCTGCATCTGGCTGTTTTACAGCATCAATCAAATCAACCTGACACTCTTCTGCAATGCTCTTTACTAATTTCTCTGTGTTTCCATGATGCACAGATGAATATACGATTACCTTTCTCATCATTCTTCCTTTCCTCTATTCCCATCAATCATATCATAGCTCATATCCAAAAAATCTAATGTCTTTGCTTCACTTACTGAACCATCCAGTAAAATTGTGATCCAGTGCTGTTTGTTCATATGGTATCCTGGCAAAAATCCAAAGGTCTGAATAATCATACTTGTCATTTCCGGATCACATTTTACATCCATAATATCGACAAATTCATTTCCTTCTAATCCTAGTTTGCATTTTTCAACGCTCATGACCACAGCATACCATTTTCCATTCTTATGTCGCAACACAGCATTATCTGGTGATTGTGCCCATAAATACTCCGGCATCGTACCATACTGTTTCTTCACATATTCAAAAATTTCTTCTTTCTTCACAATCTATTCAACTCCTGATTCTCCTGATATCCTGCCCATAATCATACCATATTTTCACTTCCCGTGCTACCTGCCAAATTCTTTTGCATTTTCCCGGTTCTCCTGACTTTAACTAATAGAGGGGTAAAACAGCAAGGACAGGAAGTGAGGATACACTTCCGGGAAATCCCAATTTAGGGTACCCTGCCCTAAATTGAAAAACGTTGAAAGCAACGATACTACTGTCCTCTCAGAAAGGAGAACCCACCAATGGCTGAAAGAAAGAGAAACAAAGAAATCCATTTTTATGTCACCGAAGAAGAAAGGAAGCTTATACGCAGGAAGATGATAGAATCAAAAACCAAAAACATGGGAGCTTATCTGCGTAAGATGGCAATCGACGGTTACATCGTCAACACCGATACCACCCCACTGAAGAAACAGTATGAGGAAATGCACAAGATTGGTGTAAATATCAACCAGATTGCAAAAAAGGTAAATACCACCGGAGATCTATATCCAGAAGAAATGCAAGAATTGAAAGAGATGGTGAAAGAATTATGGCGTATCTTAAAATCTTCCCCATTAAGGTAACTGACAAGAAAGCTCTGGACTATATTACAAATCCAGATAAGACAGATGAAAAACTGTTAGTTTCCAGTTTTGGCTGTTCCCCGGAAACTGCAGATCTTGAATTTTCTATGACAAGAGAAATGGCAAAAAAGAATGGAATGGATAAAGGCGATAACCTGGCATTTCATCTGATCCAATCATTTAAACCTGGAGAAGTTGATGCCGAAAATGCCCATCGCTTAGGTCAACAATTTGCTGACGAAGTGCTGAAAGGAAAATATGAGTACGTGATCAGCACACACGTTGACAAAAATCATATTCACAATCATATCATCTTCAACGCTGCAAGCTTTGTTGATCATCACAAGTATGTTTCCAATAAGCGGAGCTACCATAAACTCTGCAGAATCAGTAATCGTATCTGCCATGAAAATGGACTTGCCACCAGCATGCCAACCGGAGAAAAAGGTAAAAGCTATAAAGAGAACATGGAATATCATCGTGGCACCAGTTGGAAAGCCAAGCTACGTGTCGCAGTTGATAAATCAATCTGGACTTCCATCAACTATGAGGAATTTCTGCAAAAGATGCAGTTAGCCGGATATGAAGTCCGGCAGGGAAAGCACCTGTCCTTCCGTGCACCGGAGCAGAAGAACTTCACTTATATGAAATCTCTCGGAAGCTATTATTCCGAAGAAAATGTTCGCATCCGTCTGGCTAAAAATCGTAGCAAAGTAAAAACTCCAAGACATCTGTCCAGAGAAGCTCGCTTGTATATCAATATCTCCACTTATGTCACAACTGGAAATCGAGAGGGATTTGAACGATGGGCAAAGCTCAATAATCTAAAAGAGGCAGCCCGCACCTTCAACTATCTTTCCGAAAATAACTTGCTGAATTATGACGATTTCAGGCAGCATGTATCTGACATTGAAGCTTCTGTGAAAGTTGCCGACCAAAGAATAGCACAAATCAACAGTGAGCTGAGCACGCAGAAAGTCATTCAGAAACACTGCAATTCTTACCGGCTTTGTCGTAAAGTAATTGAAGATTGTAAATCTGCTAAAAATCCAAAAGCATACCGCACCAAACATCAGGCAGAATACCAGCTCCACGATTCACTAAAAAAAGAGCTTCAGGATCTCGGTATCACCAAAATCCCAAGCTCTAATAAAATCCAGAAGCGGATTGAAAATCTTGAATCTGAACAGGATGCTACTGTCCGGGAAAAACAGGAATTGCAGAAAAAGCAGAAAACCCTAGAGATCATTCAGCAAAATTTCACTGTACTGCTCGATGCTCCAGAGATCAGTTCAGACTTACTTCCGGCAAAAAAGGAACCTGTTTCTGTCACAAGAGAAAAATAAGATTGCACTGGCAACTCACTCATTTTCTTCCAAATCTTCCCAAGGTTTCAAATCCTTTTCCTCCCAGGTGACACCATACGGTGCACCTCCGGAGGTATAACCAGCAATACAGAAAAATCGGTCATCTTGCAAGATCTCTTCTTTGGTCAGATTATCTCTTGCTTCTTTTTTCCGTTTTGCTCGCCTCTGTTTCCTCTTTTGTTTCGCAACAGCTGCTTTTTCTTCCGGCGTTTTCCTATGTCCTTTTGCCATAAGTGTTTCTAGTGTAATTCCACTCTGAATGTCTTTTAGTATACGAGTTTCATACCCTGTTTCACGTTTCTCAACAATTCTATAGTATGATGAACATAAAAGATTCGGTGAATCAACATTGTACTAATACTTTTTTTCAACCGAAGTTTTCAATTTTTCAAAAGCTTCTTCACTGATTACATGTTCTATCCGACAGGCATCTCTTTCTGCAGTTTCCCGATCAACCCCGACAGCTACAAGCTGCTCCGTAAAGAACTGATGGCGTTCATAAATTTTCTCGGCAACCTCCCGCCCGGCATTAGTCAGATTGAGGTATCCATCTTCATCGACAGTCAGGAAACCGCCATTCTTTAACACACCTACTGCATGGCTGATGCTCGGTTTACTGAATCCCATGTGCCGGGCAAGATCAATGGATCGGACCATACCCTGCTTCTTTTGAAGAATCAGCACAGCCTCCAGATAATCCTCCCCGGACGCATGAATCTTCATCGGTTCCTCCTTTATGCAAGGCTCCAGCCGGAAGCCTTTTTACGGATATTTACAAAATCCTGATAAATCCCGGCTTTTGCCATAAGCTCGTCATGGGTTCCCTGTTCGCTGATCCGTCCATCAGAGATCACCAAAATCTGATCTGCCTGACGGATGGTATTCAGGCGATGTGCAATCACAAGTAATGTTTTACCCTTTACCAGCTCATTGATTGCCTCCTGGATATAGCTTTCATTATCGGTATCAACACTTGCAGTCGCTTCATCCAGAATGACAATCGGTGCGTCCTTCAAAATGCATCGGGCGATAGAGATTCTTTGCTTTTCGCCGCCGGACAGAGTAGCGCCGCCTTCACCGATGACTGTCTGGAATCCATCTGGCAGCGCCATGATAAAATCATAGCAGCGGGCTTTTTTTGCAGCCTCATAGACTTCTTCCTCGGTAGCGTCCGGTTTACCCATGCTGATATTGTTGTAAATGGTATCCTGGAACAAGTACACCCTCTGGAAAACCATGCTGATCTGTTCCATCAGTTCGGCGAGAGGTACATCCCGAATATCTGTACCACGGATTGTCACTTTGCCGGATTTCACATCCCACAGCCGCGCCAGAAGGTTCGCAATCGTGGATTTGCCACCGCCAGACGGTCCCACAAGTGCGGTCATGGTATTCTTCTGCATAGAGAAGCTGATGTTGTGCAGGACTTCCTTGTCCTGATAGGCGAAGCCCACATCGCTAAATTGTACTTCTGGCTGATCCGGCTGTGCCTGTGACAGAATATGTTGATTTCCGTTATCGGGAAGTTCGGGCTCGTCCAAAACAGCTTCAATGCGGTCTAATGCGGCATTCATCACGGTCAGTCGGGTTGCTTCTCCATAAAGAGCTTTCAGAGGTCCAAAGAGATCAAAGACAAACAGCAGCACGCCCAAAAGATAAGCCAGGGAGAGTACGCCTTCCTGATGTAAAAAAACGGATAAACCGAAGATAGCGGCAATACCCACGCCATAGAGAATGTTTAAGCCAGTGGTCCACGGTGTCATTTTCTGCTCAAACTTCGTATTGACATCCCTTGATTTTTTGAAGTTTTCCGTTAATTCGTCAGATTTTTCTCCGAGCAGATTGTAACTTTTGATAACCCCAATTCCTTCAGCAAAAGACAAGACCGCATCCGTCAAATTCTCGCTTTGGTTTTGACGCCCGACAGCCTCCTTGAAGGAAACCTTATTCATATATTTTGCAACCAGTGATGCCAGCAAGGTAATGATTACCGCAATCAGCCCAAGTCTCCAATCCAGTACGAACATAAAAACAGCTAAAACCAAAGTAGACAGCATATAGCTCATCATGTTGCCAATGGTACTCATAGAAACTTCCTCAATGAATACCATATCCGTACTGAGAACAGAGCTGATTTTTCCAATATTCCCCGATGTAAAGTAACCCATCGGCATTTTTCTTAAATGATTTCCCAACTCCATCCGTTTATCAGCAAAGATCATAAATCCAGCGGCACTTTGCAGACGGTCGCTCAAATAGTGAACCACTGTCTGAACCACTACAACAGCTAATAATCCAAGTCCGACAAACAGACAGGTCTTTCCAGTCAGCGTATTATCAGCAAACCCGGCCAAGACAATAAACGCCATGAAGATCGGCATTTTGGAGAGAATGGACTCGACAAATGCACATAGAAATGCAGCCTGAATACGGCTTTTATACCTCCCGGAGAGGTTCAGGATTCTTGAAATCAATGCAAACATTTATCTTCCCTCCTTTGCAGTAGATACTTTCCACTCGGCGCTGTCCTGAGCCGCTTTCCACAACTTTTGGTATTCTGGGCAAGCTTGAATCAGCTCCTGATGTTTTCCGGTTGCCACCATCTTTCCGTGATCCATAACGCATATTTGATCTGCGTTCATTATAGCGGGAAGTTTGTGAGCGATAACTACCAAGGTTTTTCCCTCCACCAGCTCCGCAATAGCAGCCTCCATTTTTTCCTCATTTTCTGGATCAGCATAGGCCGTAGCCTCGTCAAGCACTACAATCGGGGCATCCTTCAATATTGCCCGCGCCAGGGAAATTCGCTGGCGCTGCCCCCCGGAAAGCATTTTCCCCGCATCGCCCGCCATGGAGTGAATACCTTGCGGCAGCTTTTCCAGAAACTCCATACACCGGGCTTTCTTCGCCGCCTGCATTACTTCCTCATCGGTAGCATCCAAACGTCCAAGACGGATATTTTCCAGCAGGGAGGTGTTAAACAGGTACTGATCCTGAGCCACATAGGAAATGCGGCTGTTCAATGCCTCCAGGCTCATATCACAAAGTTTATGCCCGCCAATGGAAATGCTCCCTTTCTGCGGGTCATAGTAGTGGATCAACAGTTTTGCAAGGGTGCTCTTGCCAGAACCGGATTCACCAACTAGGGCAGTTTTTTGTCCTGCTTGTGCCACAAAGGTAATATCGTGGAGGACTTCGTTTTCCGCTATTATCGGTTTCCCATCTGGGCCAGGCTGTGTCGTCTGATACGCAAAGGAAACATGATCGTAAGAAATGTTAAAATCCTGTCCGTGGAAATCATCCTCAGCAGCTTGCAGCGGTGCCGTATTTAACATCTGTTCAAGTGCCGTGATCTTATAATTCAGATTCGGAATCGTCTCCATAAAGCCCAGTGCTTTCAGGAGAGGAATCCCAATGCTGAGGGAAAGGCAGAGGACTAAAATCAAATCAGGTAAAGTGCTTATGCCACAGAGAACAAACCATGCCCCAAGAGGCAAAGTCAGAATAACAGTGCAGGGCAGTAGACTTCCGTATATCGCCATCCAGGGCCAGGCGGCCTTATACCATGCCAAGGTATAATCCCGATAGTCCGTTACATCCTTGCGGAAGTTCTCGTAAGATTCGCTCTCCCGGTTGAAAACCTTGACAACCTCCATACCATTGATGTACTCAATGATCGTGTTGTTCATTTTCTGTGCAGACTGATAGTAGGGACCCATGCGCTTCATTCCAACAGAGTACATAATGACCATGGAGAGCAGGCTGATCGGGATAGAGGCCAAAGACATAAGAGCCAGTTTCCAGTCCGCACAAAACATAGCAACATAAATCACCAGCGGGATCAGTAAATTTGCGATACCCTCTGGGACTGAATGAGCAAGGAGCAATTCCAAGCTGTCCACATCATCGACAAACAGCTTTTTGATTGTCCCTGTCCCTTTTTCCTCCACAATGCCAAGGGGAAGTTTCTCAAACTTCTTTTGCAGAGATACCCGCAGCCGCAACAATGTGTTATATGCTGCTTTATGAGAAATTGATAATCCCCATCCATAAAAAAACGCCTGCAAAACAAGACAGATCAAAACCCCTATAACACGCAATAAAACAAATTCTGTTTCAACAGAATCGCCCATAACCAATGGCGAAATGACCTGATAGGCCAGCACAAAAGGCAGGATACCCGTAAGAACGCTGACCAGTACGACAACCGTGGCCACATACATATTTTTCTTATATGGCCCTGCGTACTCAAAGATTTTTTTGAACATAAGCCCTCCTTATATTGAGCCGTACTGTCTGTGCTTCAAAAACAAGAGGCCGCCAAAGTAAAGCGGCCTCTTATCATTATCTTTCTGTCCAGTCAAGGCGGCCCTGACATTCATAATTTCTAAAATTCACTGGCGGATTCGGAAAAAATCCAAAACCTTTTTACTGCCGGATTCGTCCAATGGATAGCTTTCTTTTACTTGCCCTTTTTCCATATGGACTACATACGAACATCCCGCCATCACCAACTCCGGATCATGCGTAATAACAAGAAGCGTTTTGCCCTGATCCGCGAGTGACTTCAAACTCCGCGCAACTTCCCTCATATGTTTGAGATCAAGCCCGCTTGTTGGTTCGTCAAACACAATGATCTCCCGGTTACTCACAATGGCAGACGCGATCGCTACCCGCTGTTTTTGCCCGCCGGAAAGAGAAAGCGGGTGCCTGTCTTTATATTCCAGCAGATCAAACTGTTTAAGGATTTTATCCACAACAGTTTCATCCTTGTTGTCCATGCTCAGAAGCACTTCATCCGCCACGCTTTCGGTAAATAGCTGATGGCTGGTATCCTGCATTACCATGTAGCAATGTTTGAGCCGGGCTTTCCAATCAAGGGTTTTCCCCTCAACCTGCAAAAAGCCACACTTCTTTTCCAGTCCGCAAATACAGCGGGCCAGAGTAGATTTTCCAGCGCCATTCAGACCGATAATGGCAATCGTTTCTCCAACAGGCAGTTCTGCACTCGGAATATGGAGGCTTTCCGGTTCGCGCTTTTTATACGCAAAGCAGAAATTTTGAAATTCCATCTGTTTAGCTGTATGCGCCTGATACTGATTCGCAGGCTTCAACTTCGAGAGAGAAAACGGCCGCAGCCCTATTTCTTTTCGAGTGCCATCCGATAAGCTGTCAAATTCAGCAGGCGTGTATTCCCGTTCAATCTCCCCATCTTTTACATACAGCACACGATCTGCAAGATCGTGAAGGTAGTAAAGGCGGTGTTCTGCGATCAGAATTGTTTTGCCCTGCTTTTTCCAGAGGCTTAGGACCTGCCGCAGGTCATCAATAGCAGCCATATCCAAATTAGAAGATGGTTCGTCCAGGACCATAATTCCCGGCAGCAATACACTTGATGAAGCACAGGCTATTTTTTGCTTTTCGCCTCCGGACAGAGCAAACACGCTTCGCCCCATCAAATCTTCAATATGATAATCGGAAACTGTCCGGTCAATCCTTTTCAGGATATCCTCCTGAGGATAGCCTAAATTTTCACAGGCAAAGGCTAATTCACTATCCGTATCCACGTTGAAAAACTGACTTTTGGGATTCTGGAATACAGATCCCACCATAGCAGCCAAGTCATAAAGCGGCGTATCTGATACGCTTTTTCCGTCCAGAAGGACATCGCCCTCTAATTTGCCCTCGTAATAATGAGGCACCAGCCCGTTTACCAAACGGGTAATCGTTGTTTTCCCACAGCCGGATTCTCCCGTGAGTAAAACAAATTCCCCTGTGTTTATGGTGAGATTGACATTTCTAATCCCTCCGCCGCTGGATTCTTCACCATAAGAAAAAGAAACATTTTGAAAATCTATCATGGCAAAATCCCTCCTGCGGAAATTATCGGGGAAGCAATCGCCCAAAACACTACAAAGCAACAAAACAAGATCAGCACCACATCGGCAAAATTGAATTTAAGCTGGCAAATGTTTGTGCGTTTGACAGGAGCGCCGAGGCCACGGGTAATTGCCGCAGCGGAAAGTTCCTCACCGATTTTCACGGAGCAGGTAATCATCGGGATCAGCTTATACTCCAATATTTTTGAAGATTTTTTCCCTCCAAGTTTAATCCCACGCATTTTCATAGCGTCACTGATTGCTTCTGACTCCTGAAAGACAGTTGGAAAGAAGCGGAACATGACCGTTAAGGGGATCGTCACTTCTTTAGGCATATGGATTCTTTCCATGCCGGAAATCAATTCACTGACCGTTGTTGTTTTCACTGCATAGGCAGCAATCGCAACACTGGGAAGGATTCGGCAGAAGAATCCTATTGTAAACAGAACAAGGAAATTCAATATCCCCGTAAGGTGCGGCAAAACATAAATTTGGACAGCATAAAAAACAGAAAACACAGCAATATAGCCCACAGCTTTTGCACATTGTTTCGAGGTAAGCAGCAATATAGCCGGAACCACACAAAGAACAAGGCGGATCAGTCCCATAGCTTCTCCGCCTGTTCCACCCATGACAAAAATGCTTATGATGAAGATGAGCAACAGTTTTGTACGCGGATCGAGCCGCAACCCTTGTTCTGTTTTTTTGCTGAGCAGAATTTCCCGCGCCATTATGCAATACCGGCACGCTGGAAGTGCTTTTTGCAAATGGCTTTCCCAATCATACCTCCGACAAGGCCAAACACAAAGCAGGCAACCAGCAAAATAGGCGCAATCCACATAGGCATATATGTATTAAGGGTAGCTGCATATTCAGCGCCGTATCCTTCAGTCAGCATTACCATATAGCTTTCACGGTTCAGGAAAATGGGAGCAAAGTTGCCAAACACCCAGATGCTGAACACACCGCAGGAAAGGACTGTACTCTTTGCACTTTTGTAGTCTGCCTTTTTCAGGATCACGTCAGCCAACAGGCCGCCAACAAGACCAGTTACCATAGTAAGATAGCCGTTGCCGAAGAACACCATGATTAGGCCAATCAGGAAACCCATGATTGCAGTCATCCCGAATTTTTTAGCCTTTGTAACATACAGCATATAGGGGATGCCGCCAATCAAAGGACACAGCACCGCCATCAGCGGAATAAAAATGGGGATGAAGCCAAGCATCGCCACCAGCATAACAATGACGACATAGATGACGGTGTAGATGCCGATAGTAATTAAATCTTTTCCCTCAAGCCGGGAACTTTTTTTCTGGGAACTCATACCAGTATCCTCCTATCTAAAAAATGGTGTAGTTAGCATTTTCTAACTACACCACATATAATAACAATTTACGCCTACATTTCCAACCCAAAAACGGTTTTATTCTACCCAAAATCGGTATTTTTTAATTTTAACCAATCGTATTTTCCGTTTTATAGTTTTTAGGAATTACCCCATACTTCTTTTTGAATGCCGCAGCAAAGTTACTCGGTTTTGAATAGCCTACAAATGCTGCCACCTGACTTACGTTCAAATTACTTTCTAATAGTAGACTTGCCGCCTTTTCCAATCGCTGATCTATAATATACGCATGAACCGATGTTCCAAACAGCGAGGAAAAACCCTTTGACAATTTTGAAGTACTAATATTGACTTTTCGCGCCAATTCCTCACAACTTGGTGCCAAAGCAAGCTGACTGTCAATGATTCTCTTCGCTTCTATGATGGATTCTCGGTCACTTCTGGAAATTGCTATATAAGTTGACGCAAGAATACTCAGTTCCAAAATCTCACTCAAATATACAGATAACAACTCAAAAACTTTGCTTTCCAAAAACAGGTATCCCAATCCGCCGCGATATTGCGTGAAGTCTTTCAGTTCCGCAAAAATGTGCTCCATATAGGGAGTAATACCTACTTTTGATATACCTTCCAATAGTTTTTTCTGATAAACCTCAATCTCACCAACATCAAAATAGTCATTCATAATTTTACGGAAATACGACAATGGTACTTTTACATTTTTGAAAAGGAAATCGTTTTGTTTGGAATAGCACAGATATTCCATTTTCCCGTGTCCACGATAAATACAGGACTCACCTTTTTGTATGCTGATACTTTGTCGGCTATCTGCAATATTCCAGGAAACTCCATCATTGAAGCAGAACAACATTTGAATGTATTCTTCGCTACTCACTCCCTGCACGTTCATATCTGAAAAATAATTCATTTTCCAGTCCGAAACAACTGCTCCCTGTTTCGTGACCACCTGTAAAATCTGCCCTGTCCCCATGTCTGCTGGAATATCTATGGTTATTGTCTGCGGTGAATTAGAGAGCAGATCACGATAAAGATTATTCATGTATTGGTTTGTCATGTACAAGCATTCCTCCCGAAGTTAGATAAGACTAATTAAATTTTACAACTTCCAAAGTAAAAAGTCAAATTTTGTAATCATGTAAAAAGCAGACACTACTTAATGTAAATTACAAACTTCACTTACTTCCATTTCTTTCTGCATCTCACAAGACGATAAAGTCACTTTTAAAACCCATTGTACTGACAATTTAATATTAATTCTCATTATTCTCCCTGCACATCGCTAAATTATCTTATAAATATGGCATTTTAGGAACACCTGACAGTTCGAGAGTTAATTTTATCTGAAGTTCATATTTATCGTGCTTTTATTGCAAGTAATAATGTTTCTGATAATTTAGCTGTTCTAAAGTGCATTTTTGTCAATTGGTTTAAAATTTTTTCCACACTCTGATAATTCCACGACATTAGGCTATCTACAGTACTAACTATGTTTTTACCACAAAAAACTTTATAGGTCAATCTCCATGTCCATTGATCCATCCCCACTTGCTTTATATCGGTAATATACGTCTCATAGCGCAATCTTCCTTGAGTAGCCACCGATATTCTGCTTCCTACTGGCGCAACAAGAAATTTCGGTTCTAAAAGTTCTATCAGGATTGGGACATTTATATTCAAATTTTTATCTAATTTATACAATAATTTTTCTTGTTCATCCCTTTTTAAATGACCAAGTACTCCCATGCACATTACACCACTTATTTTATCTCGAAATGAATATTTACCTACATCTATCGGCAATAGAGAAATTCTCTCTTTAACTTCATTATGCTCCATTAATCTTGCCATAAACGCTGTTCTCATATAAGCCGATGGTTCTAAAGCAATTATTTCTTTATCACATATCATATTAGCCATCTCTATTGTTGTTTTTCCAGTTCCTGCACCTATATCCAAAATGATTCCATCTAAATCCTTAACCATATCAGCAAATTTGTTTAAAACAATTTTTTTGTTCCCTATCTGTGAAAGAGCTGATAAATCATAAAATTCTACTGTCTCTCCGTATACATTCTCAATTTCATTCAATCCCGTCATTCTCCTTTTTTATTAAATGTCTTTTTTCCAAATCATAAAATATATTTTTTATGTCACCAAAATTGTCATAATCAACGATATTCATATAGCCCACTTTCTGACATATTTCAGACCATAATTTTGATACATATATTTGATATTGCGCCATGGACATTTTTTCTGTTCTATTTTGCTTAAATAAAATCTCTAAAGCTTTCTTTACTGCATCCGGCCATATTTGTTCAAACGTTTCTTTTACTGATGGTAACATTACATTTCCTATAGTAACACCAGAGGGTATATTTACTTCCTCTTCTACATTAATACTTAGTGTTCCATATTCATCTCTTGGCATATGCAAGAAAGGAAGCCATATTACCGGACCATGGGTATTGACCAGACAGAGCCGCCCTGTGGAAAATGTCAATTCTATTCTATGATATAAATGTAATGGATGGTCTATATCGTTACGATCCACATTGGTATTCACTATAAATGTTACCGGAACCATTCCAATTATACCACTAATAACTCTGTTACCCCCTCCTGCCATAGAAGTTGTATAAGATTCTGCTACATTTCCCAATTTCCATGTTGATAAGCCTCCCAACGCACACCCCAATATATCTATTCCATCATATAATACATGTATAGCGCATTCCAAGGATGCATTTATAAGATGAGCATGTTTACTTATTATTTGTGCCGCCTCTAAAAAATCTCGAATTGGCTTGATATACCGATAAAATGGATTCAACATAAAAGCGGCACTTCCGGATTCTCTTATACAATTAACAATTTCTACCTCATGAGCAGGATGTTCTAATAATGTTGGTATCCCTTTTGCAAGTATACTTTTAGCTATATTGGCACCGTTTCCACCTCCAGCCGCATTAGGTACAACTACACATGCTGCATCAACATTTTGATTTATTTCTTTAATATCCGTATACATTGGCACATTTAGATTCTTTGAAAGAAGTCTGGATCTATCGCTTCCTTTTCCCAATATACCCATAAGCTCATATTCTTTACTTTCTGCAATAGCTTTCAAATAAATTTTCCCAAATCCTGTTCCACATACTAAAATCTGTTTTTTCTTCATATCTTTCCCTCTGATTTGAACTTATCTATTTTTTTAAGTTCATCTAACACTTGATATTTTTCAAGATAACTTGCCATTGTATAAATTCCATCCTTCCTAGGCATTTCAAATATTGCATTGGCAGTAATCGCTAATATTTCGCCAGTTAAAACACTCGGATTTTTTCCTTCAAAATAAATGCATCTACTATCATTTCCTTTATTTTGTCTTACCCATATAAAAGCTTTTTGGTTGCTATTTTTCTGTCCCATTAATGCATTTACTAAATCTTTTTTTTGACAATGCGCCTTATTTACTATTGAAAATAAACTTACAGGTGCCGCCGTATATGAATCAATATTAAGCATATATTTCCCTTGTATAATTTCTTGAATTTCTTCTGTAACATATGGCAATATAGATAATTTCGAAATTCTTGTTGGAAGATTCAGCGGACTTCTTTTCTGAGCAGGTAAAATTTTTCCATTTCGCACACATGCCATAGGAATTCCAGCTTTATAACTTTTTATTTCTTCCACATAATCGATTGCGGCAGCTTTTGAAAAATTATAGACACCTCCAATAATCATCTCTATTAAGTCATCATTGAAAGCTTCTTTAAGCACAGAAGACAACATCCATCCTGATAACCCCGGAAATATTCCCGAACCAACTATAGCGGTACCTTTCATGCTAGAATTCCTCATTTTTCTAATTAAATGAATTCCTCCTGGGTCAACATACGGAATATTCTCTGCCATTGCTCCAAGTAACATTTTTTCACTATAGTCTGCGGAAGGTCCGATTGCTCCTATTACCAAATCACTTCCTTTAAAGAATTTTCCAATATTACTTTCCTTATCAATATCAAGTTCAAATAATTGGATGTTGGGAGCCATATACATTCCTGTATCTTTTATTGTTTCTATATTCCGTACACTGACTCTTAATGAATAGCCTAACTTACTTAAAACCTTACACGCTGTCACACCAACAGTACCTGTTCCGCCAAGAATACAGATTGTTCTGCGATTATTTATCATTTTCTAGTTCCCTCATAATAATATCAAAAATGTCATTACTATTAGATTCAAATTCTCTAACGTTACCTAAAACAGCCTTTTCCCAAGATTTAATAGCAACTGAATTTCCGTCAATTATGCTTATATCTCCTAAATATAAATCACTTTCTTTTGCTTTAGATGGATTTATTAAAAAAATGCGGTTAATAATAATGTTTTCCCCCAATAGTTCACTTGCCTTAGTTATGCATAAAGAAGCCATTTCGGAAAAGGCAATAATATATTTCTTTTTAACATTTATGTCTTCATGACATCTTTCAATTATTTCTTGCCCTCCCACTCTCTTACAACTTATGTTTGAAGCGCTCAACTTTTCTATAAGAACATCTCTTATTTCATTTTCGTTATCCCCAAATATATATACAACAGTATATGAATTTCTTGTTTGATTTCCTGCATTACTATGCATTTGATTTTTTGAAGGATTTTTACAATCCGATATATACTGAGCAATCCCCATAATTGTTGGCATCGTCAACGATGCCCGTAATATTTCATCAAATCTCATGCCTTGTGCTTCTTGTATGTCACTAACTATGCGCCCAGAAATCTGAGATAATAACAAAGAATCAAGTCCATTTTCTAATAAATTATCTTCATAATCAATATAATCATTTCCAGAAATAGAGCATACGATTTTTTTGATACTTTTAGCAAGTTCTACATATTCCTTCTTTTGCGAAATTAAAGTTGCTTTTGCATTATGCTTTACCTTGATGTTCTTTTGTATACTCTCTGCCAGTCCTTTTCTGTCTATTTTGCCATTAGTAGAAAGTGGAAAACTCTCTACATTTACAAACTCTGAAGGAATCATTGCTGGTGGCAAAAAAAAGGCTAACTGCTTTCTGTATTCTTCTTTCGTATAGGAAATGCTCGATATTTTATTTTTTATAAAAGCTATCAGCACACCCTTCCCTATACTTTGATTATAAACCACGCAACAATCTTCAATATTTTGCATTCCACGTATTGCATTTTCTATTTCCGCAATTTCTATTCTATGCCCATTGATTTTTACCTGATTATCTAATCTGCCTAAAAATTCAATGTCGCCATTCTCTACATATCTTCCATTATCTCCAGTGAGATAAATCCTGTTCTTTTCTTCTTCCAGATAAACAAATTTTTCTTTTGTTAATATTGTATCTCCTAAATAGCCTTCTGCCAAAGAATATCCTCCTATGGCAATTTGCCCCGAAACATATTCCGGACAAATTCTCAATTCCTCGTCTACAACTCCCATCCACTGTCCAAGCAAAGCTTTTCCATATAATATAGTAGGCCTTTCTTCTATTTCATCAATTTCATGATATATAGACCAAATCCCACCTTCCGTAGCGCCTCCCAAACTAATCATTTGAGCGTTGGTCATAATCTTTCTTAGTCTTCCTGGCAGACTAGTATTTATCCAATCTCCGGATAACAGTACTAATCTAACTGTCGGATAACTCTCCGATTTAGACGCAAAAGCATCTAACATTTCCGCCTGCGCTGGAACACTATTCCACAAGGTCACTTTGTATTCATTAAGTAATCTGCCCCAATGGGATGCATCTGGTCCTTTTTCTGGATTCGGTAATACTAATGTTCCACCAACTCCCAATACACTAAATATATCAAATACAGAAAGATCAAATGACAGTTCCGCAATACCAAGGATTGTATCCTCTTCCGAGATATTATACATATTTTCAATAGATATAAGAGTATTTTGTGCCGCAGTATGTGACATTACTACACCTTTAGGCTCTCCTGTAGAGCCAGAAGTAAATATTACATATGCAATAGGATTTTGGAATTCTGGATGCTTTTCTAATCGGTATTCCAAATTCTGAAGTATCATATTTACTTTTTTCTCATCCAATTCCACAATAACATTTGCTTTTGATAAAATTTTTTCTTGTCGTGCCAATGGCTGTTTTATATCAATAGGTAAATAAGAAAATCCAGCAATCAAAACACCCATTACTGCTGCAATTTGATTTACAGATTTTTTCATTCTTATCGCAACCAGTCCAGTTCTATTTTCCACAAATTCTTTTCTTAAATAACCTGCTATATATTCTGCTCTTTCCAACAATTCTCCATATGTCACTGTTTCAACAGCATCTATTACGGCAGTTTTATTAGAATTCTTTTTCGCATACTTAACAAATCTCTGTTGAATACGAGATTGATTCGTAATACCTTTATTTCGTTCGCAAATTACTTTTTTCTTACTCGCACTTGGCACTATAATTTCCAATGGATTCTTCCATTCTTCCGAATGTTTTATTCCAAGTATTCTTATTGTTTCAGTAAAAGACTCAAACATCTCCGTTACAATAGATTCTTTTATCGCACCTTTTCTTGTATCCCAGCTTATCATCAGGCCTTTTTCTTGATCTTCTGAATCTATCTCATCGACTATCTGACAATCAATCCATACTTGAGGGGTATGACTAAACCCATATTCAATAGTGCCTACAGTGCCATCAGTCTTCAAAACCCCTGTAAATACGATCGGCATTAATAATTCCTTTTCTTCAGACACTTTACTCAGTTCTCTTAGCACTTCGACACCAGAAAAAGAATTATGCTCTAAATCCTCCATCAATCTTTTTGTAATTTCTTTGACTCTTTCTATAAAACTCATATTTTGAGTTACATTTACTTCTAGCAAGTTCACTGCTGTAAAGTCTCCTACTATGGAATTAGTATTATTTCCGATAGTTGGTCTATTTTGAATTGGTAAATTGAGTGTAAAATGTTTATTCGAACTCCACCTTGAAATAACTTCTGCGTATATACCAATAAGCACCGATGAAACTGTTACTCCGTATTCTCCTGCAATTTCCTTTATACGTTTCCAGTCAGACTGATTAATATGTTTCTGAAATCGATAAAATTCATATGTATTTTCACACTTATCTGCGGCTCGTCCATCTTGTGGAAGAATTGGAGCCTCCGGTAATTTTTTCAGTCTTTCTAACCAATACATTCTATCCTGATGCCATTTTAAACTTCCTTTACGTTGTTGATTGAACATTGCATAATCTGAAAACTTATACCTTATTTTTTCTAATGAAGCTCCTTTCAAAAGTTCTCCCATTTCAGAAATCAGAAGTTGCACACTTGCAAAATCTGAAACAATTAAATCAACAAGTAGATGGAAAAAATTTCCTTCTATACGCTTCGTTATTAGCACTTTAAATAATGGAGGTTCCTCCGTATGAAAAACATATTCACTAAAATCTTCCCTAATCTTAGATAAAGTATCTACTTTTTCCCTCTCTGCCATTTTTTGTAGATTTACTATTTTAATTTCATAATCAATCTCATCTCTCTCTAAAATTTCAAATCCGACCTCTGTTACTTTCGCTCTTAGCATTTCATGCCTATTTACCAATACTTTCCAAGCTCTTGATAGTTCTTCTGCACTGTAGGAACCAAAATCAACCTCAATATATCCTTTACATCCAATTCCACCCCACTTCACAGCTTCTGTTTTTCCAACTAAATAGGCTGCTTGCACATCAGTCAAAGGATATACATTAGTTTCATAATCATTATCCGTAATAAACTCGTCTATCGTTTGTTTTTTCTTCAAAATTTCAATTATTTCTTCTTTATATTTTTTAACTTTCTCTTTAGAATTTTCTGTAAAATTCCCTTTGGAATCTTTATATTTTAATTTTCCATCAACAGTTTCAAAAGTAACGCCTTTTTTTTCAAGCTCTACTAATAATTCTCCTGCTACTTTTTTCGTGTCCTGCATTTTTTAAATTTCCCCCTCTTCTACAAATTCTGCTATATCTGTATTTTTTCTCTTATCAACCAATTTTGTTAGTGCGTTAATTGATGGATTCATAAAGACCTCTTTCATGCGTACCTCTATTCCGCAACGAGCATTAATAGCCGCAACAAATCTAGCCGCAAGCAAGCTGTCTGCACCTATCTTAAAAAGGTTCTCATCCAAATCAGCCACTTTATTTTTCAATAGCTCCTCCCAAATCATCAGTACAATATTTAATACTTTGTCAGACATTATTTCCACACTATCAGTTTTCTGATATTCTGCCAATCTTCTTCTATCAACTTTTCCATTTGCATTAAGAGGAAAATTTTCTAATCTGTTTATAGAATTCGGTATAGAATACTCAGGAAGATGTATCTTAAGATAATCTTCTATTTCACTCTCTGCAATGTACTCTCCCAAGTAAAATGCAACTAATTCTTTATGGTATTTATCCCCCTGAGCAACAACTACGGCTTCTTTTATTCTTGAAATACTTTTTAATACACTTTCAATTTCTCCCAACTCAATTCGATGTCCACGTATCTTTACTTGGGTATCCATTCGCCCTAAAAACTCTATCGTTCCATCTGCCCATCGCCTTCCCCGATCTCCTGTTCTATACCAACGTTCCCCTTTTACATCCGTAATAAACTTTTTCATTGTTAGCTCTTCATCATTAATATAGCCTTTCGCCAGACTTCCACCTCCAATTTGCAATTCACCAGGAATATCAACTCCGCACTCCACAAAATTTTCATCCGTAATCCTATATTTCTGTTTTGGTAATGCTTGCCCATAAGGAATAGAATTCCACAATTTATCTACTTTTGAAACGCAATAATAGTTGGACCAAATTCCGCCTTCTGTCGCTCCGCCCAACGCTACAAATTGCGAGTTTGCTGAAGTTACTTTATACCATTTCTCCGGTAAATATAAAGGAATCCAGTCCCCTGACACTAATGCCAACCGCAATTTACCAAAATGATTATTTTCCCCCATTATCAAAAACATGTCCAATAACGCGGGGGCACTATTCCAAATAGTAATTCCATAAATCTCTATCAGATTTTTCCATACTTCTGGATCTCTAAAGTCGTCTTCATCAATTAAAACAATTGTCCCTCCAACAGTTAAAAGACCAAATATGTCAAAAACCGACAAATCAAAATCAAATGCTGATATATTTAATACGGAATCTTCCGCACCAATATTCCACATATGTAAAATTTCTTCTATTGTATTCATTGCAGCCACATGACTCATTTCTACTCCTTTAGGTTCTCCGCTAGAGCCCGATGTATAAATAATATAGGCAGTATCTTTTGAATTATTTTCAATACACCCAGTCCATGGATTCTCTTCTAAAAAGGCTTCATCCTGCAATACAAGAGCCGGCTTGACATTTTCTATGATTTTTTTCCGACGTCCTAACGGCTGCTTCATCGCAATCGGAACATACGCTGCACCTATTGCAAGAATTCCTAACAATGCAGCTACTTGTCCAATACCTCTCGGCAATATAACTACAATCTTATCATTTCTTCTTACTCCTCTTTGCCACATATAGTTTGCTGCACGCAACGCATATAAACGCAACATCTTATAAGAAACTTTCTCATTTTCATAGATAAGCGCAATTCTCTCTGGATATTTCAATGCATTTTCATAAAATTCTCCATGTAATGTTTCCTTTCTATTAGAAAACTCTCGATCGTTCATCATATACATTTCCTTTCCTCAACTATTCCACATTCTTTTTAAGCCATTCTACGACTCTCACAATAACCTCATCTTCTATAGTACCGCCTTCATCCTTTAATGGAGAACTTACCTTAGAAAGTGAATGTCCCAACCCTTTAAACAAAATTATATCTGCATTATTCCTTGCTGCCTTTGCTATTTGCACAGCTTCTACCGGAGAAATCCATCCGTCATTCAAACCATGAAGTACTAAAATAGGTAATTGGATTTTTTTTATGTCATCTAATATTCCTGCCCATGTTTCTCCAGGAGCATTTTCAGCAAATCGAATTAAAGTAGTAGGATCTGCAACTATTTCATCTGCCAATGGTATCCAATTATCTATTATGCTGAATCTTCCTTTCCCTTCTGGATCAAGTTCTTCATTAAATTTCATATTTCCCTCCTTATCCGTACCAAGAATAAGTAAATACAGAGAGAAAGAGATAGATGTGGAGTCCGGTATGCAATTCAAAAAATCCGAAATTTCTAATATGCTATCATTATTGTTATCCAACTCTTTCAACTTTTCTACTGTAAGTTCGCGCAATATATAAGAGAAATAGGAACTCCATCCTTCTGCAATACCCGACTGAAGAATCAAAGCCTGCGCATTCGGAAAATCTGAAACTAAAGTTGTACAAACTCGTACTCCTTCACTCCATCCATAAAACAGAATTCCTTCCACTTCAGACAAGCCAGAAACAAATCTCGTTACCTCTCTGGCATCCCGAATAATTATTTCTATATCATAATTTTCTCTTTTATCATAACGAAATACCGCATATCTAGCTTTCACAAACCCTTCGCTCAATAAATCAAAATTACGGGATACTATACCTCCCATGGATTCAACTGTAGCGTGCCGATCAGATGGACCGGAACCATGAAATAAAATAATCGTTTTCCATTGACCTTGCCTTTCTGGCAAATCTAATTCTCCTGAAATTTTCATTCCATTTTCCAAAGTAATTTCCAATTCTTTTACAAACATATTTTTATTCTCCCTAATATTTTTCCATAAATTTCTTTATATTATTTACATAAGCGCCAAAAATATCAGTAATATATTGTTTATCAAAGATGTCAATAATATAATCCCATGAAATCTTCAAATATCCCAAATCATCTCTTACATGGTGATCTAAAACCACCTGCGGTGTTTGGCTTATCGCATATTCTTCTTTGAATGAATATCTTTTTTTTGTTACCTTAGACACATTCCCCTCCAGCATACAAGTAAACACTACTGGCATAATCGCTTTTCCTGCTCTACCTGAAGAAAGCATTTTTAATATATTGCTTCCTTCAAATTTTCTATATTGAACTAACCGCCACATCTGTTCTTGAGTTGCTCGAATAGCATCCAATAAAGAATCCGTTTTTTCTTGGTATGATATTACTGCATTGTTAGTAAATTCACCCAGTATCCCATTCACATCTTCATGCAATAACTGTCTATTAAACAATGTTACATTTATGGAAAGTCCTGGAGTTTCACTATATTGTGCCAGTGTTTTCATAAAAATTGTAGAAATTACTGCAGCAGGAGTAAAATGATAGTTTTTTATTTTCTGATATAATCGTTGTGTTTCTATAAAAGAAAAATCACATTCAATTCTATCAAATCTTACATTCTGCACTTCTGCAAATTTTTTCTGGTAATTCAGTTTGGGAAAGCTCGGCATATTTTTTACTTTTTCTTTCCAGTATTCTTCAGCTTCCAAATCTCCTTTATCTGTTTTTAATCTCATGTAATTCATAAAAGAGATTCGTGGAAATTTAACATCTTTTCCATAGTACAAACTGAAAATCTCGTTCAACAGTAATTTTGCACTCCATGCATCCAAAATAATACAATCAAAATCTACATGTAAAACACTTGTCTTTCCTGATGTTTTCCCAACGCAAAAATGGAACATGGGCCATTTATAATAATTATACCTATGATGACTTCTCTCTAGCCGCTTTTGCTCTCTATCATTCCCATCATATAATGAATAAACTGGCACAGAATAATATGGCACATTATCTAAAAAACTCGCTTTCCCCTCATGTGTTACAATCAACCGTAATGCATCATTTTTAGAAATAACCAGATTTATCATTTGCTCAAGTCGTTCAACATCCAAAGATTCTATTGTATATTCGATGTAATAATGCGCATTTATATTTCCCAACTCACACCCAGCCGTTTGTCCCACAACATAAGCTGTTTGTATTGATGTTAATGGAATCACATTTTTTTCGATCATTCGAAAGAAATCTAAAATTTGACCTTTAGCCATTTTAAGAATCCTTAATGTTTCCGGTGCCAATTGTCTGTTTTTAGATCTGTATCGAATTTTCTCCCCTTCTCCCCAAATTTGAATGCCATTCTCTCTAAGTTGCTCCAAAAACTCCAAAATATCGGTATCATTATTAAATATGTATTTACTCATTACGTTTCCTCTAATATATATCTTTCGATTTTGCTGATAGTCGGATACTCAAATAACTTGCCGATATCCATAAAACACCCTATTTTCTCCGTCATTTGGTTAGTAATTTGTATTGCCTGTATCGAATTTCCACCTATTTCAAAAAAGTTATCATTTATATCAATATTTTCAATTTTTAAAACTTCTCTCCAAATTGCGAGTAATTGCTCCTGAAGTTGAGTAAGCTGTTTACAATTATTATTCTTTTTAAAAATAGGCTTTCTATTTTTTTCTGCAACAATCAAAATTTTATGAATATCCTTTTTCCCATTTGAATTAAGCGGAATAGCATTCGTTTTAATATATTCTGTTGGAATCATATAGATCGGAAGATCTTTTTTTAACATTTCCTTATAAAACTTGTCTATCCGGTCACGATACCTTTTTTCCTCTACTAATACAGCACATATGTCTTCTATCGCATTATCCCTTTTAAAAAAAACAAACGCTTCAGTTATACCTTGAATCCTTCGTAATGCAGCTTCAATTTCGCCCAATTCTACCCGATATCCATTGATTTTTACCTGATTATCCAATCTTCCAAGAAATTCAATATTACCTTCATTCCAATACCGTCCCACATCTCCAGTACAATACAATCGTTCCCCAGTTCTATCTAAAACAACAAACTTTTCTTCTGTTTTTTCATTATCGTTTAAATATCCCTGTGCAACGCCATCTCCGGCAATATAAAGTGTTCCCGGTACCCAGTCAGGGCAATCTTCCATATTCTGATCCAGAACATAATACTTCTGGTTTGCAAGCGGTTTCCCATACGGAATACTCTTCCAATCTTCCGGCACAATCTCTGGGATCTCGAAATGATTGGACCAAATACTGCCTTCCGTCGCTCCTCCAAGTGCAACAATCTCAACATTCTGAAACAGATTACGGATTCTCCCCGGAAGTGAAACCGGAACCCAGTCGCCACTCATCATTACCAACCGCAACGATTGTGAAGTTACCTGCCTTTGATATTCCTCATATTCTGCCAGCATTTCTACAAAAGCTGGCACGCTGTTCCATACGGTAATATTCTCATGATTCAACCAGTGAATCCAATGCGCTGGATCTTTTCCATATTCCGGATCCGGAAGAACCAATTTCCCACCTGCGCCTAAAACGCCAAAAACATCATAAACAGACAGGTCAAAATGAAGATTGGAGATTCCAAACGCCGTATCCTGTTCTGTAATCTGATAGCGTGCATTGATATCCAGTATTGTATTCACTGCATTATGGTGAGTAATCATTACTCCTTTCGGCATCCCGGTTGTTCCCGACGTATAGATTACATACGCAAGGTCTCCCGCCTTATTCTCCTGTGCTTTGTATTCAGAATCGGTTTTTAATCCAGACACAGAAATACAATCCCACTCGTGCAGCCATTCGGTATCCTGATCATACGCCTGATTCTGCACAAGAATGATTCTTGTTCCACTGTCACGGAGAATCTTTTCAACTCGTTCTCTCGGATTATGGATATCTATCGGAAGATATGCGGCTCCGGCAAACAGGATTCCATAAACAGCAACTACCTGCTCCCACCCTTTTTCCATAAATACAGCTACCGTCTCTTCTTTTTTTATTCCCATGCTCTTCAACTGCCCGGAAATGTAAAACGCCTCTTCTTTTATCTCCCGATAAGTCATCCGCCTGCTGCACGTTACCAGCGCCTCCTTATCCGGAAATTTGTCTGCCGCCTCCAAGAATAATCCATCCAACGTTTTCTCTTCAAATTCAGCCGCCGTTTCATTCGCCTGACGCCGTTTTTCTGAAATTTCCGCTGTTACCAGACTTGCCGTTTTTTCCTGCATGATCTCCGGATGAACTGCTAGCGTATGAAGCAGGCCGGTATATGCCCGGAACATCTCATCCAGCATTCCCGGATAAAATAATTCGTCCACGGAATCCCAAAACAGGCATAAACAGCCATCCATTTCAACCACCTGATGATCCAGCCACACCTGCGGCGTCTGTGAAATGTTATAGTTCAGTTTTCCAAGCCACTTTCCTTCATTCCACTGCTCCACGCCAAGGCCACTGGTAAACACTACCGGCATAATAGCGCCCCGCATATTTCCAGTCTTTTTCTTTAATTCGCGCTCCAGTTCAACCGCGCCATAAGCTGTATGCTCCAGATCTTCTGTAAGCTGCTTCTGAATTGCCTTTGTCCTTTCCGCAAAATTATTCCCTGCATTCTTTATCTCCAGCAATGTCAGTGTTGTAAAATCTCCAACCAGATTGTTCACTTCCGGATGCAATTGTTTCCGGTCAAACTGCGTCAGATTAAGTGTAAAATCCTTATTACCGCTCCACAAGCGGAGAGTCTCCGCATAAGCACTCATCAAAAGAACAGAAGGCGTTACCTCCAGTCTTCCCGCCGCGTCTTTTACAGACTGCCATTCTTTCTGTGACAGTTTTGCGCTCCGGCGACAGAAACGCTGCTCTGTAATCTGGCTTTCGTTCTTTGCAAGCGGCAGATCCGGTGCGTCCGCAAAAGTCTCCACCCGGTCTTCCCAATATTTTTTATCTTTCTCATAAGCAGAGGTAGACTTTATCTGCTCCAGTCCCAGCACGTAATCCCGGAAAGACAAAGTAATCGGCATTTCCGCTTTTCCATTTCGATATACTTCTGCCCACTCATTTAAGAGATGGAACATACTCCAGCCATCAAAGATAATATTGTCAAAACTGATATGGATTCTATGCTTCTGGTCCTCTATTTTAGTGATTCGCACATCAAACAGAGGCCATTCATCTGTCTGAATTACCTGATGAGACATCTCTGCCCGTTTTTCATCCAATGCCTTTTCTTTTTCTGTCACTTCCAATTGTCGGATATCCGTCACGTCAATATGATACTGGGGAGTATTCTCCAGTATGCGCTGCATACCATCCGGCTGGATAATAACACGCATCATCCCATGCCTCTGTATCAACAGATTCCATGCCGTCTCTGCGCACTCAGTATCAAGGCCGTCTGCATCCAGTTCAAAATAACAGTGCGTTGCAACATTCCCCAATTCATACAATCCGCTTCTGCCAAGCCAGTAAGCATACTGCACATCGGTTAATGGGAACGGATGATATGCTTCCTCCAGATTCGGTTTGATCTGCAGTGTATCTTCTTCTTTCTGTTCGGACTGTTCAATAGCTTTTGCCAGAGATTTTACGGTCAGATTTTCAAAAATCGTGCTGATCGTTATTTTGCAGCCGAAGGTTTTCTGTACTTCCGAGATCAACCTTGTGGCAATCAGCGAGTCTCCCCCAAGGCTAAAATAATTATCTTCAATTCCGATATTTTCATATCCAAATAATTGTTTCCAGATATCTAAAAGCTTTTCTTCTGTTTCTGTCGTTGCCTTTGAAAATCGGATAACCGCAGTTTCTTCTTTAAAATCTTCCCGCAATTGCTTCCTGTTAATCTTCCCATTGGACAATGTTGGGAGCTGCTCCATGAAATGATAATTCTGTGGAACCATATACTCCGGCAGTTTTTCTGACAGATATTCCCTTAGTGCTCCATTATGATAGGACAGGACAGACGCCTGCTGTCTGCTGCAGCATATACATCTTCCATATCTCTCTGTCACAGCACAGTCTTCGCCCAATCCTGCCTCTGATAAACATTCTCTCCACAGCAGGCAATCCGGGGTAACCAGCCCTGCTTCTTTTCTCTTGTCCCGAATATCCGCAAAACCATTTTCCAAAAAAGCCGCTGTAAGTTCCTGAAGGTATGTCCTTACCACAAGGTCAGTCATCAGCAATATTCCGTTTGGCTTCAGTAATTCCGCTACTTTCTTTACCGCATCCGCAGCATCAATATTTCTATGTAAAGCATTTACCGATATCACAATGTCATAACTATGCAAGGACATCTGCTGCTTATCCATGCCTTCTTCCAGATTCAGCATCTCAAACTCGACTCTCTCATATCCCGCAAGTTCTTTCTCTGCTTCCTGCAGAAAATATTTTGAAGAATCCGCATAAGTATAAGCCACGCTTACATCTTCCAGTGCATTCAAAAACTGTCTTGTAATTGCAGTGTCCCTTGTACCAATTTCTATAATCTGGAGTGGCTCTTTTCTGCGTTCTTCTGCCAGAAGCCTTAATCCCTGCACCAGTCTTTCCACTGTTTCCTCGCAGCCCGGAATCCTCCGAAGCAGCATATTCGGAGCCAAAGCCGGCTCTTTCTGGTAAAATACGTCCAGCGGAACTTCATTCCCAGTAACCATATGCTTCAGATACGGCTTCAGTTTATTAAAATACGTTTCCGTATCTCCAGCTTTTTCCGGTACAGCCACTTCCTTCCCGGTACGCGATAGTCTGCCGTCCTCTTCTCTCAGGATTCCTTCCTTCTTTAAAATTTCCAACCATCTTGCCACAGTATTCTTCTGTGTTTCCGTAATGCTCCCTTTTTCAAAAATTTCCTTCTGCGAAAGAACTTCCTTCTCTGATACAAAAATGCCTAACTCTATGAGTGTCTCCAGCATAAGCTGTACACATCTCTGGTCTGCATAGGCAAGGAAATTTTTGTATGCTGTCTTCCGTTCCTGCTGCATCTGCCAATTGCTGACATCATCCTTCAGTTCTTTCCAGCCCCCGCCAAAGATATCTGTGCCGTACAAATACGTTGTAACTTTAGAATCTTCCTGTATCGGCGCTCCGATATAAGCAGCCAGCGTTTTATTGCCATGACCATCACTAACTGTATCAACAACTGCATGAGCCACACCCGGAAACTCCTGAATCGCATGTTCAATTTCTCCCAATTCAATCCTGTGTCCACGGATCTTTACCTGATGATCTTTTCTTCCCAAAAATTCAATTATCTCATCATCCCAGATTCTTCCGAGATCACCGGTCCGATACCATCTTCCATACTGATCTGTGATAAATTTCTGCCCCGTAAGCGCAGAATCTCCCCTATATCCTTTTGCTACACCAAAACCGCCAATCCAGAGTTCGCCTTCTGCCCAGTAAGGGCAATCCCTTCCATACTCATCCACAACACGATATGCCTGATATCTGAGTGGCTTTCCATAGGGAATAGATTTCCAGTTTTTCGGCATCGGCAGGGTAACATTCTGATAATTGGACCAGATACTTGCCTCTGTAGCTCCTCCCATAGCGACAAACTGGCAATCCTCTGTCCATGCCGCAACCCTCTGCGGGAGATCCATCCCAATCCAATCTCCGGAAAGCATAACCGCCCTGATCGGCAGTTTCTGTTTCATGGATTCCGCCCGTATCAAAAGCATATCCAGAAGCACCGGCACTGAATTCCAAACGGTAATCTGATATTTCAACACTTGTTCCAGCCAGTAATCCGCATTCCTTCTCTCCTGCTCTGGAAGCAATACCAATGTTCCTCCTGCGCCTAAAATTCCAAAAACATCATATACCGACAGGTCAAAATCCATAGCTGATACAGCCAGCGCCCGATCTGCACTTGTCACATGGTACTTTTCATTAATATCCTGAACCGTATTCCATGCGCTTTCATGCGCAATCTCTACACCCTTCGGAACACCTGTAGAGCCTGACGTCATGATGATATAGGCGCTGTCCTTCGGCGACACCTCTGGCAGTCTCACATTTTCCTGTCCCTCTTCCATACCTTCCATCACAAGGATTTCCGTACCTTCCGGCCAGTCCAGTTTTTCGGATAATTCCCGATTCGTGACCACATAGCGGACTCCCGTCTTCTCATGGATTAACGCTCTCCGATCTTTAGGCTGGCTTAAGCTGACCGGAAGGTATGAATTTCCGGAAAGCAAAATTCCTAATGCCGACTCGATCTGTTCTATCCCGCGCGGCAGGGTAAGTGCAACCGGGACGCCCTTAATATCCTTTTCTGAAATTCCTGCCGCCACTGCTGTTGCCCGTGCTTTTAATTCCCCATAGGATACCGATCTTCCGCTTCCCGCATCAATAAGCGCAATATCTTCCGGGCAAACTTCCGCATGGTTCATAACAGCCCAATGCAGGCATTCCACACGCTCCGGCACTCCTGTACGCGCTGTATCTTCAATTTCTCTTTTTCTTTTTTCAGGAAGCACATCAAATCTCTGATTCCAGTCCTTCTTTCCCAATTCATGCAGAAGAATCTCAAAACTCTCCAACATATCCGGGATCATATTCTCCGGGAATAACTCATCCACGCTGTCCCATGTAAGCTGTACGCCATTTTCATCTTCATAACTCTGAAAATCATTCCACACCTGCGGCGTCTGGGAAATCATATAGGAAAACTGCCCCAGTTCATTCCGGAACGTATCATTTACCAACGGCGTTCCCAGATTGCAGGCAAAAACAACCGGCGCCACTGCCGATGCGTCACCACACATCTGCGCAATGTCTCTCTGTACTTGCACGCCGGAATATGCCGTATACTTCATATCCTCATGAAGCTGCTTCTGAATCCTGTCCAACAATTCCGCAAAAGTCGGATTTTCTTCGCAGTTAATCTCCAGCAATAACAGAGTAGTAAAATCTGCTATTACTTCCTCTAACCCCTGCTGCTCTGTTTTCCGGTTAAAAAACGGAATGTTAATAAGGAAACAATGATTCCTGCTCCATCGTTCCAGAACCACCGCATATGCAGTAAGAAGAACCATTGCCGGAGTTGTCTGGTATTTTTTTGCCCGCATTTGCAAATGATCCCATTCTTCCTTTTCGATTCTCACAATCCTGCGGTTGAACACCGTTTTTTCCACTTCTTGCGGACGTTTTGCCAATGGAAGGTCAGGGCCTTTTGGCAAATGCTCTAAACGATTCTTCCAGTATTTTTCTGCGTTTTTCCGTTCCTCCCCTTCTTCCTGTTTCTGCCGTTCTAGATAGGAAGCAAAATTCCACCCTTTTGATTCTTTCGGCAGGTTTTCCCCTCGGTAAGCAGATGCCAAATCCCTCAATAATATCTGCAGACTCTGTACATCAGCAACCAAAAGTGCCATGTCCACATGAAGGCGTGCCTTATTTTCAGGAAAAAGCGTAAGCTCTATTCCTGCTACTTCGCCTTCCTCAATCTTTAACTTCCGATGGGATAAACGTTCTCTGACAGATACTGCCATTGCCTCTGCTTCCTCAGATGACATCCGGGAAAAATCATGAACCTTTATTTTTTCACAATACGGCTTATCCAGGATTTTCTGTGTTCCATCATCCAAAAAGCAGGCGCGCAGCATAGGATGATGATACTGCAGTACATTCCATGCTTTTTCCAGACGCTCCGGATCTATATTTCCCCCATCAAACTCTAAATACGCATGACAGTCTATTCCTCCAAGAGCCTGTTCTTCATCCCTGCCAACCCAATATGCATACTGTACGTCTGTTAAAGGAAACGGCTGTTTCATATCCTTTTCCGGCGTTATCTTAGATTCTTGCGCCCGTTTTTTGCCCGCTTTTTTCTTCATGCTGCGCTGGATCAGCGCCCACCAGCCTTCAAGGGTAGGATTTTCCATCAATGAACCGAATGAAACCTTAACCCCCTGTTTTCTCCACTGGTTTACCAGACGCATGATTGTCAGGGATGAAAGCCCAAGCTCCAGCAGATTTTCGGAATCCCCCAAATCTCTGGCTACCGGCAGCTTTTGTTTGATCTGTTCCTTTATCTCTATATATTCCATGATTCTGTCTCCTTCTATTTTTCCTGCGCCATACGTTCTAATGCTTTCTTATCTATTTTTCCTACGCTGGTCAGCGGCCATGTCTCTACCCGTTCTATCTGATCCGGCATTTTATACGCCGCAACGCCTATTTCCCGCAGGAACCTGTGTATTTCCTGCAAATCGATCCCGGTTTCATCATCGGTCACAAGGAATGCACATATCCGGTTTCCAAGGGTTTCATCCGTAACGCCGACAACGGCTGCCTCTTTGATTTTCGAATGCCTGCAAAGATAAGCTTCAATCTCTGAAGGCATGATCTTTTCTCCGGCGCGGTTAATCTGCTCTTTGATCCTCCCGCCCAAACGTAACCTTCCGTCTTTCGTCCACATAGCTTTATCGCCCGTCCGGTAAAATCCGTCCGACGTAAAGCTCTTTTTATTCGCTTCCTCCGCCATATAATAACCATCAATCGTATACGGGCCTCTGGATAATAATTCCCCAAAAACTCCTTCCGGTACGGCCTTATCTTCTTCATCCACAATCTTCACTTCATCCGCAGGAGACACCGGAGTTCCCTGGCATCTTGCGATCAGGGAACCTTCATCCTCCGGGCTAGTAAAGGACAGTAGCCCCTCCGCCGTACCAAATACCTGCATCAGTTTACACGGCCATTCTTCAATGATCTTATCCGCAAGGGAATCTTCCAGCATTGCGCCGCCCACCTGCAAAATCCGCAGGCTGGATATATCATAATCTTCATCCCATTCCAGCATTTCCATGCACACAGTAACCATAGCAGGAACCAATGCCGTTATCGTGACACCTTCCTCTGTAATTGCGTCAAGGATATCATCCGGGCTGGTCGCAGACGCAAGCACAACTTTTCCTCCCACGTCCAGCGTGCCTAAAAGCCCCGGGCAGCATAACGGGAAATTATGAGCTACCGGAAGAGACGCCAGATAAACGTCACTGCTATCCAGACGGCATCTCTTCGCGGACATGCGGGCATTATACATATAATCCGTATGGGTGCGCGGAATCAGTTTCGGAACCCCTGTCGTCCCGCCGGACAGCAAAAGCACCGCCGTTTCATACCCATCCACAGCCGGAAATGCTCCATTTTCTCCATACGTTTCCGCAATCATTCCACTGATATCCCCGGATTCGCTATCTACAAATATATGCCGGATACATGAATATTTCTCTTTCATCGCATTTGCCATCGGCACATATGAAAATCCCAGATATTTCTCCACCACAATATAAGCGGCCGGCTTTGCCAGTTCAATAATTCCTTCCAGTTCCGCCTCCCTGTGGGCCGGCAGCATCATGATTGGCACCGCCCCAATCTTGGAAAGCGCAAAAAACACGATCACAAAAGAAATCCTGTTCGGAAGCTGCACAAGCACTTTGTCTCCCTTTAAAATCCCTTTACGCAGAAAAGCTGCCGCAAGACAATCTGCTTTTTGCTTTAATTCCATATAACTGATCTCGTCTTCACTGTCCGTGACCGCAATTCTTTCTCCATATTTTTCCGCCCACCTATCAAGCTGTTCTCCAAATCCACATCTCTCCCAGCCTTCCAGATTCTCATATTTGCTCATATCTTTCTTATAACCCATTTTATCTGTCTCCTTTCTTATGCGCCGCCACATACGCAGCATATCCTTTGATCCTGACCGGATACAGAAACCAGTCCTGATCTTTCTTATCTTTTTCTGCAATTTTCTCGTTTCTGACAGAGAAGAAATCCATTCCTCTTCCTAATCCAATTCCAAGCGCCTTTACATATGCCTCTTTCGCCGCCCAGTACTGAAAAAACAGATCCGGTCCTTCATTTTTTACATCTTCCGCTTCTTCTGCAGTATAAAAATTTTCCGCTATCTCCCTATAGTCCGGGCACTCTGCCATCTCCTGCACATCTACTCCGATATCCATTCCGACAGCGAATACCGCCAGTATGAATTCACCCGAGTGCGAAATGTTAAAATCCACTGTCCGCTTTCCCGCAATCTTTTTATGATAAGGCTTACCCAGTTCATTGACAGAAAAATCAATCGTTTCCATATCTAAGTATCTTTTTAAGAGGATCCGCACGACAACCTTCCCGGCTATATAACGCATCCTGTCTTCAGGAAAACGGAATCTTCCGGCTTGCTCCAATTCCTGCCCACTCAGGATATATTCATGGTTCTTCCAGAAATCTGTCATTTCAGGCCAGCGGATACACCATATATGTATCTCATTTTCACGGATATAAAGTTTGTCTGCTGACAGAAATTCCTTTTCTCCGTATCGTTTAATCTCCATTTTTCATTCTCTAAAGCAGTCTCATGACCTCACTTATTACTTCGTCTTCACAATCCCTCAGATAAAAATGTCCTCCCGGAAATATCCGGTAGTTAAAATCATTGTCCGTATACTTTCCCCATTCCAAGATCGCACTCTCATCCGCTTCGTCGTCCTTTTCTCCGCCAAATGCAGAGATAGGTGTATGCAGCACTACTCCCGCTTTATCATAATACGTTTCATCCATGGTAAAATCCGCCCGCAGCATAGGCAGAAAGAAATCCAACAATTCCTGATTCTCTAGTATCTCTTTTGGCGTCCCTTCAAATCTTCCCAGTTCCCTCTTAAACGCTTCATCCGGAAGATGATAGATTGGATTTGGCTCCGGAATACTAGGAACCCGGCTGCCGGAAATAAACAGACATTTTGCAGTATATCCCGCTGCCTCCAACCGTTTTTCCAGCTCATAAGAGATCTTCCCACCCATACTGTGTCCCCATAAGGCATACGGTCCGTACACAACCTTTCTTACAGCCTCTTCCAGGTCATCTAACATAACCGACATATCTATATACGGTTTCTCCATGATCTGTTCTTCCCTTCCCGGAAGCTGAACTGGACATACCGTTACTTTCCCCTGCATCTTTTTCGCCCACTGGTTATAAGCAGAAGCACCGCCTCCCGCAAATGGCAGACAAAACAAGGTTATTTTCTCTTTACTAATATTTTCCGTATTTTTTATCAATTTCATATTCACTTTTATATTCCTCTGGCATAATGTTCTTTTTCTCTCTGTTTACCATCATTTTGTAATATGTTTTTCTCAATCACTTCTTATTTCTACCTGTAATTAGTTACATCTAACTCTTTGTCAAAAAAATTTTTGATCCATCCCAATATCAAACCGGACGCCAAAACAATATGCGCTACCATAATCCCGTTTACGATCAGGGAATATCCAATCACAGAAAAAACACCTGCTATCGCGCATTCAATAACTAAAATTACCCTCGCGCGCATCCCATAAACTTTTTTCTCTTTCGCATCCAACTTCTTGCTGCTGGCATCTACCGGCGCCATGATAAATATAACGCCAACTGCGACAAACCATATGATCCGCATTTGCCATATTACAGCCGGAGCAGACGCCAGATACAGACTGCATAGAAGGACAAGGATACCGGAAACAGCCATGCAGCCCCCTGCCTTTTCCAAATGAATCCCTCCGGCATACTGCCTTAAAACAGTAAAGGGCAATAAAAAGACTATCATCTCCATCCAATTCCCCGTTATGATGCCAAGTATGACGATGATAAGGTATATTACCACCCTGCCCAGCAGTACGCCGTAAGCATATTCATACAGCCTGCGGTCTTTCTCTTCAAGAATCCCATTCCTGCTTTGTAGTTCAAAAAGCCGGCCAGCCATTTTTTTCCACACTAGAATTTCCTCATTTTCTTAACTTCTTCCGGCTCATCTTCCTGATAGTACAGCCAGTTGCACGCCAGATTTGCCGTATACGCCGTCAAGCAGAGTGCAAGACAGTTTACAGCTCCAAGCAGTTTGATTCCCAGGTTTTTTCTGATTATTTTTTTCATAGTTACAAAGCCTCCTTTTTTCCGAAAGTTTACACAAAAATCGCCCTCTTTTCAATTACCGTGGCAAAAACGGTAACTTTTTGGGCGATTTTTGCACGTCCTTATTTGATTGTAAAGATCAGCTTAACAGAGAACTCCCGTTCTCCTGCCTCCACTCGCATAATTCCCGCATACTTTTTAACCAGTTTTCCAACCGTGTGCAGTCCGATCCCGTGACTGTCCGCGTCTCTTTTGGTGCTTATGTACCTGTCCTTGTCCTTTAACAGAGGGACGACATACCCATTGCAAAATTCCATGACAAGGAAATGCCCCGCATTTCCCATATACATCCTGCATTCCACATATCTGCCATCTTCTGTCTTTTCTGCCGCTTCCAGTGCGTTATCCAAAAGATTCCCTACGATCGAGATCAAATCCAACTCTTCCAGAAAATCCAGTCTGAGATCATTACCCAGGGTAATCCTATAGGATATATCCTTAGATTCTGCAAGAAATTTTCTTTCACATAGGATGCTGTTCAAGATCGGATGCTCACAATATACACTTTTTTGAAGATTCTGAATCCGGACGCCTAAATGTTCCATGATGTCCTTAACCTCTTGATTCTCTCCTTCTTCTATCAAGCCGGCTACTGTACAGATAAATTTATTTATATCGTGTAAGAATGCTCTGTTATCCTCATTAACCTTATTCATATACTGCAGATTGGCAATCTCCGCCCTGCTTTTCTGGTATAGCCGGTCCATCTTCTTCACTTCTTCTGATTTTTCTACAAACCTGTCAAATACTGTGAAAATGAAGATATTCGTCATTAACAGAAGCGAAGCTCCTACCGGAACCATGACCCTGTTCATTCCTTCAAAAGAAGTGTGCGAATAAAACATACATCCTAACATAACGATCGTTGCGGTTGGCAGCATGAGCAGCACTGTAAATGTTTTATTTTCAATCGTCAGATAATCCCTTTTCCTTGTTACCTGATTAATGCATTTAATAAACAGAAATGTCATGGTACTCATCAGCAGGAGTGCTAATGTCTTTTCTGTTTCAGTCCTGAAGCCCTCGGACGCACCAGTCACGCCATATGCATTCGTAAGTGCCGCAAAGAGAAATTCGGGAATAATTGCCAGCACATAATAGCAGCATACCGTAACCAGCTTCTTCCATATATTTCCCCGGAACACAACCATAGACGCAATCATATAGATTACCGGAATCATTACCATATTAAGTATTGAGGATTCCAGGCGGTTGGTTCCGAACATTGCCAGTGCTGCGATACAATATACGAGAAATTTTTCCCAGAATCTTTCTCTTCTGTATGGGAGTATGTTCTTTTCCAAGTCCTCCAACAGATACATCTGAAGAAGACAAATCAAATAATCTCTTATTATCATACCATGCCGTTCCTTTCCCCAAGAAATGTTATCAGTGCGTCGGCAAACTGTCCTTTTCTCGACCTCGAAACATTCAACTGGATTCCAAACGGCAGCAACGCAACGTTCTTTTCCAATCCTTCCACTTTTGCCAAATTCACAATATAGCTGTTGTGTGCATACTCAAATCCCCTTCCGGCCAGACACTCATACAGATCACTTAAAGATTCCTTGCAATGCATCTCTTCTATCTTTCCCTGTCTGGCAATGTATATCGTACAGCCCCTTTTCGCCAGACAGATATATAAAATGTCTTCCGTATGGATGCGCATTATCCTTCCCGCCGATGTAACTGTCACGGAAGAATCTCCACAGCACAATTTCACTTTTAATAAAATCATAGGTATTTCCTTTTTCAGACTTCTGTCATGCAGATCCTTCATGATGTACCGGAACGGTTGTCCAACATTAATGCTGTCAGGAGTCGGTTCAAAACAGCCGGAGCAGAACACCAATATCGCTGCTTCATTATATTCCCTCAGCTTCAGTACTGTTTTATTTCCATCCAATCCAGGCATACGCATATCCATAAAAATCAGATCATGCAAAATATCCGCATCTTCCAATAATTCTTTTCCTGATTCATATTCATAAAACCGTATCTCATTCGAAGACAGAATCCCTTCCGTTTCTATGACCGTCTTTATTTTCTCCCTGTATTCTTTATCATCGTCGCAAATTGCTATTTTACACATATTCATCCTCCAGTGTTAGTTTCTTCTAACCCTTTCCCATAAAAAAACCATCTTGCAGAATCTGAATCCTAAGATTATTTGCCTGTTCCTATAACTCCGGTTCCAAATCTGCAAAGATGGGATCTTCAAAAAATTCCTGTATTGTAATATCCAATCCATCGCATATCTTTTTAATTGTAACTACGCCAGCATTCCTGCTTTGTCCATACAAAATATTTTTCAGTGTTGAAGGCGGGACGCCTGAGCGCACCGCCGCTTCATTCACTGTGATATCTTTCTGCTTAATCAGATCGTTTAACCGATATATGACCGCTGTTTTTATATCCACGGTATCGACCACCTTTTTTTCTTCTATTTTATATAAATCGGCTTTAAAAGGTCGCCCATATATAGTCTTTTTGATCTATGCACGATATTTTTTTAACAGTTTTTCTTATTCTAGCAGAAATCCGCTAAATTTCTATATTTTATTAGATACATGAAACCCTGTGAGAACATTTCTGATCCTACGCAGGGTTTTCCACTTTGTTATAAAATTTTTATATTTTGCAGTATGCTGGATCGGAGTTATCATTCAACTTTCCTTCTGCTGCCGATTGTAAAAACATATTTTTACGAATAAATATTCAGCAGTTCTTCCGGAGAAAGCAGTGTAATCCAAAAGGAAAGAAAATCCTTTTTATTCCTTGTCACAATCGCATCACACTGATTCTCCTTCGTACAAGTTGCAAGTAGGCAGTCTTCAAAATCAGATACTCTCTGCAAATAAGCAGGCAGCACATCTTCGTTCGTCACTGTCAGCACTTTTGCTATGTCCAAAACGGAGCCAAGTGCCTTTCTATAAATTTATACCGTTCTTACATCCCGATCAGCTCCTCTCTCCAGCTCATCTTTTCCCTGCTTTTCTTGGATTTTTCTCTTATTGATTTCCAGTCGTTCATGAATAGATGGCTTCTTTGCCTTCGTAGTTGCTTTATTCTTTTCTGTTTGCATACTCGAAACTACCTTTTTCACAGCTTTGTCATTATCCCCTTTTGTCACATTCGCTGCTCTTGACGCTTCTACTCTGCTGTCCTGCTTTTCTGCAACCTGCCGTTCCTGCTTTTCCTGCACACTTTTTTCTTCCAGACTGCAAAAGCTCTGCAAATATGGCAGCACATGGTTCTGCATATCGGTCAGATCTTCCATACACTTCTGAAACTCTTCATTTCCCTTGTTTTTCAGATAACCAATCCAGCTTTCATCCGTAAGTTTCAGTTCATTTTGGAGTTTCAGCTGACTTAAAATACCGCCATTTCCTGTTCCAATATCTATTTTCCCTTTGAAATGTTGCATCATTTTATCGCCTTTTTCCGCATAATATATAGTAAAAAACATCTGGGCTGTTACCATCGGCTCATCCGTCCTCGGATTACGGTCTGCGTACCATTCCTTATCCTTCTGTGCAGTACGGGAATCCAGATCTGAGAGCTTCTGACAGCGTGGTTCCATCAGCTCTCGCTTTTCACAGTAATTCACATACACCATCGGCTCTGTTTCTTTGGATATATCTGGTGCGTAGGATTTCAGCCGTTCCAGCAAAACACCTGCCCACACGGACTGCTCACAGTCTTCTTCAATCACATCCTTCAGAAAGGAAATATAAGAACCAACATTTCCACTTTGCAGATCCAGCATGACTTCCTGTATGGTATCCTGCCCTGGCTCTACATGGTCCCGATAGTCATACGGATCGAAGTCTTCCGCAATCTCATCCAATGCTGCTGCCAGTTCTTCTGTTGTCATTTTTTTCGGATACATTGCCTCACGCACATCCTGAATCGGGATATATTTATAATCAGGCAATGCTTTATGAATCTTCTCCAAACCTTCACGCACCACCGGCTGATCTTTTAAAAACCGCACATTATCCAAGAAGTCGCCGTGTATCGTTGTTCCCATTACAATTAACAGTTCTGTTTCATCAAACAAGCTATCCTCCGGATCACGATAAATAATCCCCATTCCACTGCCTTTATAAGCGTTTTCCGGATCTTCTCTGTACTTCTCATAGATTGCTGCGATTTCTTTCACATCTGTGCTTTTCTCATAAGCTCCCATATCATGAATTTCATCACATTCTGCAGCATAATATTCCAGATAAGCTTCTTTCTTAGGCGGCATATTATTGAGTACATTATCAATCATGTTATAATTGGCCTCTTCCAGTTCCTCCACCTTTGCCAATGGCTTATATTCGCCCTGGCTTTTCTGAATCTCTGCCATTACAACTTCATCCATTTCTTCTACTTTCTCCATCAACCGATCATAATCTCCACGGATGCGTTCTCCAGTCCAGCCTTCGTCTTCCAAAAGTTCCTCCGCCGCTTCTTCAATAGAAATTTCATCATTCTCATAAACGCCACCATCCATCAAGCGGAAATCTTCATCGTAAAAGGAATAATCATATCCTTCTTCTGTTCTCTGAATAGCAAAGTAACGTTCTCCTACCTCATATGCCAGTTCACTAAGGACCTGTTCTTCCAGATTCAGGAAAGAATCTAGCTGTTCAAAACTGATACTGTCTACAAAATGAGCAGTTACTTTTTCCCCGTCATTCAGAACTACGATATCACTGACAGACAGGGAATGCCCACGGAAATCTTCCGGTCTATCAATGTTGAACCTTTCAAAAATATCATCCAGTGACATATTTCCTGATAATTCACCAACATAGACCAGCTTGTAATCTTCTTTTTTTATCTTCATACCATGACTTTCAATAAAACTCATATTCATAAAAGCATAGTTTTCGCCCGGTGAATCATCCCGGATCTGATAAATACCAAATACCCTTCTTGTTCCTAACAACAGGTTTGCTTCTTTCAATGACTGAATCTGTGGATATTTCTGCATTTCCCATTCCAGGTTACGGAAACGCTCCAGTTCTGTCATAGACATCTGATAATGCTCTGGTCCTCGTTCAATTTCCATACGTTCTGTGACATACATCGGTGATGAAAAATTAGTGATCAGATAGATATCTGCTCCTGCATCGTATAATTTCAGTGCTTCTTCCTGCTCAATGACACTCATAGGCTCCTGAAATGCTCCTAAATTTTCTTCTGCATAATCTAGGTTGTTATCCTTTATCCGTTCCCACATCTGCAATTCCATTCCAAACAAACCGTCGTGTGCCTGTATCATTTCTTTACTCGCATATTCACCTTTACTGCCATCACTTCCAAGGCAATAAATCTTAGAACCCATTCTGTGATAATCCAAGGCTGCTTCTTTTCTAAGTGGCACCATATCTTCTGCTGTATATCCATAGTCACGTAATTCCAGCTTACCTATGGTTGGATCCAGCAGTTCTTGAATATCCATTCTTGCGTCATCCAGCAAATCCTCTACACCTTCTTGATCTGCCTGACTCACTGCATCTGCCAGATTTCTTACCAAATTCCTAACTTTCTCTTCCTCGCCGATCAGATTCGCATATTCAAAAATCTGTTCTTTTACATCTGTTGAAAATTCTATATCTCTACGCTCTGCCTGAGCAATCCGTTCCTGCGTATATTCCTGCATTTTCTGCGTTTCTTTTCCTGTTATCATATTTCTCGCCATTCAAATTCCTCCTGTGTTCTAAAAAATGGCATAACAGGCAGAACCTTCTTCTACCAAATTATGCCATCTTTCCTGTTTATTTATTCCAGACCGAAGTCCCGTTTTCTGTTTTCCTTGCCAGTTTCACTTTCCCGCTGACTCTTTTCTTTATAAATCTGCAGTTTTTCATGGATAGAACCACGTGTCGGTCTTTCTTCTTTCTCATCTGATTCAGACACCTCTGTTTCTGCATCTTCCCGTTCATCCATATTGAGCAATGCATTTAATTCTGACAGTCGCTCCAGTTTCTGGTTCAACTCCTCTTCTTTTGGAAATGGCTTTCCAACCTCTTCTTTTGCATTTGCAAGCTGTTCATATACTGTTTCCAGTCTTTGTTGTGCTTCTGAAAGCTTCTCTGGATAACTGTCCAACAGATTGTTGATACGAGTAATATTTCCAAGTGCATCTGCTCCAAGATGAACTTTCGAGACAGCCTCATGTTTGACAGATAGAATAAATTCTTTACTCCATCCATCAAACTGAATCCTCATATTGAATCCCTGATAGTTTCCGATATCCATCGCAGCATCTACAGCTTTAATATCTTTACATACCGCCAGAAGTGCTGCTCCTGCCTCTTTCTTTTCTGTGAACTCTTTGCCGCCAATCTCCATAGTAAACTGCTCTGGATCTGTGATTTTATGCTCTGAGTAATGAGCGATGTCTGCCTTGTAGCTGTCAATGATTTCTGTCAGTTTTGCAATCTGTTGTGGAAAATTCCTTGCAATATCATCTTCCAGGCGGTACTGGTTATTCATGTGGTTGGCTTTTAAAAGTTTTAATTTTGCCACATCAACATCCAATGCCATCTTCTCTTTTACTGCTGGATTTCCGGTTGCAAGAGCTTTGACCTCTGCATAGGAAAGTGCCGCTTCGTCCACATCCTCACAGCTTCGCACAGGTGCTTTGCTGGTCATAATCTGAGAAATGAATTTCTGCTTGTTCTCAATCAACTGCCACATGTAGCTGTCAAATGTGGATTCAGTTACATACCGGAAGATATGAACCTTTTTATTATGATTTCCCTGACGGATAATACGCCCTTCCCTCTGTTCCAAATCAGATGGTTTCCAGCCAATATCCAGATGGTGCAACGCAATCAGACGGTCCTGCACGTTGGTCCCGGCACCCATCTTTGCTGTTGAGCCAATCAAAAAACGAACCTGCCCGGATTTCACTTTTCCAAACAGCTCCGTCTTCTTTGCTTCTGTATTTGCATCATGAATAAAAGCAATCTCTTTTTCCGGTACACCTTTCGCTATCAGTTTCTGCTTCAAGTCATCATAAACATTGAAACTGCCATCACCTTTCGGTGTGCTCAAGTCACAGAAAATCAATTGTGCAGATTTCTGTGCTGCCGTGTCTTTCCAGATCTCATAACTTTTCTCTGCACAGACTGATATTTTGCTTTCTGGATTATCTGGCAATAATTCGTTCACCAAACGCTGATCCAATGCCAATTTTCTTCCATCATTGGTAATTTTCAGCATATTATCAACCGAAGCATCTACCCCTCCGTTTCTGACAACTTCTGCACGTTCCCCCAGACTTTCTACGATTTCTTTCTGCTGTTCCGTTGGTTTCAGCACCACTGTTTCATATTCCGCCTCTGGCACAGGAAGCTTTAACTGATCGGAAGTCTTGATATCTGCAATCTCCTTAAACATATTCATCAGTTCCGGAATATTATAAAATCTTGCAAATCTTGACTTTGCACGGTAGCCTGTTCCTTCTGGTGCAAGCTCAATGCTCGTGACTACCTCGCCAAAGGTGGAGGCCCAGGAATCAAACAGTCCAAGTCCCATATTTTGTAATTTGCTGTTCTGCAGATACCTCTGCATAACATATAATTCCGTCATGCTGTTGCTAATCGGTGTGCCCGTAGCAAAGGTAATGCCTTTTCCTCCGGTAATCTCATCCAGATACTGACATTTATTAAACATATCCGCCGACTTCTGTGCTTCATTCTGTGCAATCCCGGCTACATTTCTCATTTTTGTATAAAGAAATGCGTTTTTATAACTGTGTGCTTCATCTACATATAAATGATCCACTCCCAGTTCTTCAAACGTAACTACCTGATCTTTTTTCTCTTTCTGATTCAGTTTCTCCAGCCTTGTCTGCAATGTTTTTCTTGTCTTTTCAATCTGTTTGACGGTATAACGTCCACCATCCTGTTCATACCTTGCACTCTGGATTGCCATTTCCAGATTATCAATTTGCCTCTGAAGCATGGCTTCCTGTTTCTCATCAGAGATTGGAATACGCTCAAACTGGGAATGACCAATAATAACAGCATCGTAATTTCCCATAGCGATTCTGGCACAGAACTTCTTTCGGTTTGCCGGTTCAAAGTCTTTCTTGGTTGCTACCAAAATATTTGCTCCTGGATATAACTGCAGGAACTCCGCTCCCCACTGCTCTGTCAAATGGTTTGGCACAACAAAGAGATTCTTTTGTGATAATCCCAGACGTTTGCTCTCCATTGCCGCCGCTACCATTTCGTAAGTCTTCCCAGCTCCTACTACATGTGCCAGAAGCACATTATCACCGTATAACTGATGTGCGACTGCATTTTTCTGATGCGGACGAAGCTCTATTTCCGGATTCATTCCTGGAAAACTCAAGTGACTACCATCATATTCACGGGGACGGATACTATTGAAACGCTCATTGTACACGCTTACCAGCCTTTCTCTCCTCTGCTGATCCTTAAAAATCCAATCTTGGAATGCAGCCTTCAAGGCATCCTGCTTTTGTGATGCCAACATAGTTTCTTTTTTATTCAAAACTCGCACTTCATCCCCATTGTCATTTACGACTTTATCATAGATTCTAACATCTTTTAGATTCAAGGTATCTTCCAGAATCCGGTAGGCATTTGCTCTCTCCGTTCCATACGTTGCATAAGCAAACGCATTTCTTGGACTGTCGGCGTTCTTTCCTGTAATCCTCCACTCACCATTTACCTCAGAGAATTTTACCTGTATTTCCTTCTGTGCAAGATACCTCGGCGTATGAAGCAGTTCCACCATAAAATCCTGATAATCCGAAGGTTCAATCCAGGTGGCTCCAATACGCACTTCAATCTCCGACGCTTCCAGATCTCTTGGCTGAACTGCCTCCAATGCACGCACATTCGGTGTGAATTCCGGATGATTCTCTGCAAAAGTTCTCGCTGTATTTAATTTATCTCTGACGTTTCCAGACAGATATTCATCTCCGCTTTCCCACTGGTCTGTCAGTGGATTTTTGAAGATAACTCCAACCAGCTCTTCTGTGATTTTCTCTTCGGTCTTTCCGGTCAACTGTGCCATATATGGAAGATCTACTTGAGCCTTTTCATTTAGGGACAGAGCAAGTGCTTCTGTGGCTGTCTCCACACTTGTCACAGCGACCGCCTTTTTAATGGTTCGTTTGGTGAACATGTCCGCTTTCCGCTTCAATGTTCCATCTTCATTCAAGTCTTCCAGGGAACACAGCAGACAATAAGAAGAGTCATCAGAAAATGCACGTTTGTTAGCATTACTTCCAATAACTCCATACTTTGCTGTGTAGGTATCATACACCTGATTCAGTTTTTTCTGCTGTTTCTGGATTTCTTCGTCTGTGACAAATTCTTCCATCTGCATGGCGATCAGTTCACGAACGGTATCACGGATTGCAACCATGCCTTTTACACGTTCTGCAGTGGCTGCAGGCATTTTCACCTGATTCATCAAAGAATTGACACGGTAATATACCTGATCATCTACCACCGTATAGCTGTAATTTCGGACATTCGGATCTGCCGGAATACTCTCTGGCATCTCATCCAGTTCTGCCTCTATATCTACTGCCGCTACCATGCTTCCTCTGATGTGTTTTACAGCTTCTTGTAACTGTAATTCCAGATCAGCTCCTTCCATTGGAGCACAGGTTGTTTCCATACCATACGGACCGGACACTTCTTTCATCTCACCAAGAATCAATCCCGGATGCTGAACAAAATACTTGTTAATGGTAATCCCATTTGCATCACTCTCCAAATTCACCCAGTCTGGCATCTCTTTTGTGAAACTCTCACGCTTCTGGAAAAACAAAATATCAGCACTGACTTCTGTTCCTGCATTTGCCTTAAAAGCTGTGTTCGGCAGTCGGATAGCCCCCAGCAGGTCTGCACGCTCTGCCAAATATTTCCGGACTTCCGGTGATTCCTTGTCCATAGTTCCCTTTGTTGTGATCAACGCAGCTACACCACCTGGACGTAACTGATCTATAGTCTTGGCAAGAAAGTAATCATGAATCATAAAATTGTAGCGGTCATATTGACGGTCATTGACCTTATATGCACCGAATGGCACATTTCCGATTGCCACGTCAAAGAAATCATTGGGATAATCCGTCTTCTCAAAGCCTTTGATCTGGATATTGGCATCTGGATAGAGAAGTTTAGCAATTCTGCCACTGATGCTGTCCAGTTCCACTCCATAGAGTTTGGACTGGTTTAGATTCTCTGGAAGCTTTCCAAAGAAGTTCCCGACTCCCATAGATGGCTCCAGGATATTTCCCTTTGTAAATCCCAGATTCTCCAACACCTGATACATACTTTCAATCACAATCGGCTGTGTATAATGAGCATTTAATGTGGAAGCTCTGGCTGCAGCATATTCTTCCGGTGTAAGGACGGTCTTTAATTCCAAATATTCTGTCTCCCATGCAGATTTTGTCTCATCAAATGCATCTGCAAGACCTCCCCAGCCGACGTACCTGGATAAGATTTCCTGTTCCTCTGGTGTCGCATTGCGGTTCTCATCCTCACATTTTTTTAACAGCTGAATAGCCATAATATTGGCTCGGAATTTCTCCTTCGGTGTTCCCTGTCCAAGTTCATCATCTGTGATATGGAAGTTCGTTGCTGGAATCAGTTCTGCTATTCCGTTAATCTCTTCCAATGATTCTTTTTCTTCCAATACCTCAACTTCTCCCGACAGTTCTTTTTCTTTTTTATCATAATCTGTCCACACACGTTTAGAAATAGCAGTAAAATAGGAAGACTCTTCCTCCATGATTTCTTCCTTGATTTCCCGTAATTTATCTAAGGTATCCGCATTTACTGTTTTGTTGTGATAATGATAATAAAGTACTTCTTGTCCAAGTTTTACATCCAGACGTTCCAATTCTTGTGTTGACATTCGCTCCCAAATATCATCTTTTTCCGTATGAATCGTGAAACCTTCTCCATCATCATGATATTCTAATGTGTATTGAAGTCGATTCTCTTCTCCCTTAACTTTGCAAGCAAAATCATAGATTTTTGTTCTGGTACCGGACATATATTCTGAATCAACTAGTCGCAGATCCGTTATATCTTCCGCTGTAAAAGTATCCTGTTCCAGCTGTTCTCCTAACATCTGCTGTGCTTCTTCCAGGTCTGCCAGTCTTTGTGCTTCCTGTCGTTCTTCGTACTTTTCCATTTCTTCCGGTGACAAATAATCATCTGTGCGGATTAACTGGCGAACACGTTCTGCAACCTTGTTCCACTTTAATAAAACTTCTACCTCTGGACTGCCAATTTTCCCTTTTGCAAGTTTTAATCCTTTTGCATCATGGGATGCGTCGGAAGCATCTGCTCCTGGTATTCCGGGTGAGGAACCACCTGTTCCATACTCATTTTTCAGGAACTCAGCTGCATCTTTCATATCATGATGTTCCATGAAATACTCATAGATTCGGTTACGTCCTCCTGCAGTAATGCCGCCTCTTCTTAACACTGCGTCAATTTCATCCTGTGTGATAAAGGATAGTGCCGGACGTTCGACCGTAAATTTCTGGTCTACCCAGGAACGCTCCCTCTGAAGATCCTGAAAGCGTTGGAAATATTCCGGATTATGCTGAATCTCCCAGCGGTGATAATCTCCCGGATTCTCATCCATATATTTCTGCAGCCATTCAAAACGATAGACAATCGCATCTGCTTCCTCTTGATCTGTCCATGCTCCACTCACTACATCCTGCCAGTCTGAATATGATTGTTTCTTTTCCCAGTTTCTGCAAGTATCCCGAAAATGAAGTGCAAGAAGATTGGTCATTTCTTCCTGCTCCTGTTCAATGGCATTATTGGAAATCAAATTATCCACGTAATTTCCATCCTCATACATATCCCGAATTCTGTTCGCTGCTTCTTCCCACGTAACCATGCGGTCAAAGTTTCTTCTGGCAGAGTCCCCTCGCCGGATACGGATACCATCATTGTCATACCAGATACTGATTTTCTGACCATCTATGGTAAATCCTTTGCCACCAGTTCCATATTCATCTTTCAGAAAACTCCGCATTTCTTCATTATCCAGACCTTCAATCAGTCTTGCTGTAATATGAAACAGTGTATTTTTCTGTCCGCTTCCCGTGCGGAGAATATCATTTACCACTTCATCGGAAATAAGAAAAGCGGCTGGCTGTTCCAATGCAGCTGCCGCTTTCCTTATTTCTCCTAACTGTTCCTCTTCTGTTGGGAACAGACTTAACTGTAAATAATCTCCTGAATCACCAGCTCCTCTGCCTGTGCCTTGATCTGGTTCATGTGTCTGGTCCATGCCATTGTGTCTGCCATCTTGTCCGGTGCCGGATCTTTCTCCAGAAGTTCGTTCATCAGGTCGTCTACTCTCTGTCTTGCCTGGCTGTCGATCTCCATCAGATGACTGTCCAGACGGTTCTGCAGTGTCAGAATGTTGAACCTGGCTACCTTGTGATTTCTCAGATACTCTTTCCGCATCATTCCGTACTTGCCGATGGTTCCTCTCGTCTCTTCCAGGCTGATATCTGGAATCTGATACTCTCCGTTCTGGCTGTAACTGATCTCTCTCATAGTCTGTTTCCTCCTTTTTTTCTTCTCTATCTTCTGTGTTATCTGTATTACTTTCACGAATTAACGTGTTAAATTCATTATAGACTACTTCTTTTTCTTTTGCAACCGTTTTCAGGTCATTTTCCAGATTATTCAGCACATATCGTCCAATCTGCATCAGGACTGGTCTGCTGATCTCGTTGACTGCACTTCCCAGATGTCCTAATACTATCAGCTGATTAAAGTCCGTAATATGCCGAAAATCCTCTGCATCCAGATATTCCTGTGCATCCAGTCCACACCGGTTTAGTAATACATACCAGACACTATTGGTCATCAGTTCCCGAAATTCGACTTCCTGATTCTGTTCGTCCAGTTCTTCCAGAAATGTCCCTGTTACGTCCAGTCTCAGTTCTTCCAATGCATCTGGAAGCCATTCTTGCATACTCTCCTTCGCTGCCTGATGCAGACTTTCAGCAAGTCCTCCTTCTGTATCTTCCAGTGATAACTGCTCCTGCAGATAATCTGCCACCAGCTGTTCTCCTTCCACCGGAAGATTCCATAACTGAGGATCCTTTCCAAGATTCCGCACTTTATAAGTGTCCTGCACATCAAATACATACCGAAGTTTCGTTTTCGGTCCGGAAGTATTGTCAATCAAGGCAATCCCTTTGGATCCCTTTTTGATCCAGCGGTACATCTTCTGATTCCAGATTTCCATGGATGCTACGGCAGTTGCTTCCGGTCGCTGTGCATAAATTAAAAGCTGTTCTGGAAAAGTGTATTTGTACAGTCTGGATGCAGTGTTTAGGAACCGCATCCATTCCTGCGGACTGGCAGCTACATCTTTTGCCACCTCTTCCGTCAGCTGTTCCATTGCATATAATTTATTTGCCATGCGCTACTCCTTTTCATAAAATCAGGGACTGCTTAGCACAGTCCCCTTAAAATCATCGTTGTTACTCTTTATAATGCTGTGGCAAGCTCTTTTGACTTATTCTTTGGCACTTTGTCTCCCTCTTTTGCCTTGATTTCTGCCTTAGCTTTCTCCAGTCTTCCATGGATTCCACCTTTTACTTCCGCTTTTTCGGCTGCTTTTTCTTTCTCCAAACGAGCTTCCCTACGCTCAGCATTTTCCATAACTGCCGTTTTCCCATCACAAAACTGAACTTTATCGGAAAGCTGCTCCTGTCTCTCCACCTTTGTCTCATTGACTTCCTGTACCATCGCATTTAATTCCGGAACCTGAAAAATGCCGTTATCAGGAAGAATCAGCACTTCATGAATGGAAGATGGGATGACAAAGTAATCACTTCCCAGGCATTCCCCAATCTGTTTACGAATATCTTCCTGCAGTAACAGGGAAGCTCCATTCATCTTAGCTTTGTTTGTCAGACAGAACATTGGGTTTTCCATGGCTTCCATATCCATTTTTTCATTCAGCAGGTTTTCTGGTTCTTCACCAAAAATCATAGATTTGATAATCTCATTCATATCCATAAGTGTGACACCACGTTTTCGGTCTGCCACCATCGCATCCGCTTGAATCTGTTCGGCAGATACTCCCCACTCGTTCATCAGAGAAACAGTTACCGGAATACTGCTGATCCCTTCTCCATTTTCCTCCAGATTTACTGCATAATAAGCTGCAAAATCTCCGTGTTCTGTGACTACTTTATCTGCAAGAAGATCGGTATTCCATTCCTTATCACAAATTCTCATCTGTAATTTGTCCTTCATCTTTTCATAATCCAGAATATCCGTAACTCCCATATCAAAAAATTCTGCTTTTCCCTGTGCCTCAATACGCATATCAGCCACATCGCCAACACAAGAGTCTACATCTTTTCCATGGATATATTCCTGGTAGAGGGAATCCAGATAGACTGTCGGTACGATTCTCTGATCTCCGTTTGGAATCGTAATACCTGTCAACTTCAACCCGTTGTTTTTTTCTACTTCCTGCAGTTTAATTTCTGCGTCCTTGTAAGACTCTGGCAGATACTCCTTTACATTGTCTTTGACATATTCATAAAATTCTTTTCTGTTCATCATACGCTTTTACCCCTTTCTGATCATGTGATGGTTCATTCTTTTTCTGCTGATCATCTGCTCGGCTTTCTTCTGATAAGCCATCATTCTCTTTAAAGTTTTCTCCTGGTTTTTTCGTGCTTCCTGTCTTTTTTCCATTGCTTTCATCATAGTTTTCTATTCCTTTCTGTGATTTTTTTGTATGAAAAAGGGAGCCTCACATAGAAGCTCCCAATCATAACCATTGATTTTGGTTTCCTTATTTGCTTTTCCTTTTTCTGCTGATATAAAGTCCTGCCATACCTCCTGTGGAAGTTACAAGAAGTAGGATCGGCAGCCAGATATTCGTGCTGTCACCTGTTTTCGGTGCATTTGATATCTTTGTCTCTTCATGGGACTGTGGTGTATCCGGTGTGTTCGGTGTTTCTGGAACTTCCGGTTTCTCGTTTGTCAGATTGAAAGTGACTTCCACGACCGGTGTACTGTCATCTGCATAGGCAAACGTCACTTCATGCTTGCTCTGATCCAGTGTGTATCCGTCCAGTGTCTTTGTTTCCACCAGATAATACTTGATCGCCGCATCATATTTGCCGTTCTTAAATGTGGCAATCTCATACAGCTTACTTTCCGCATGACCTGCAGCATCTGTCTTTAAGGTTTCCAGAACTTTTCCCTTACTGTCACGGAGTTCAAATTCTACCCCTTTCAGTGGTTCTCCTGACGATTTATCTGTCTTATTGAGAATCACTTTTCCCTTGGCAGTATCATCTTTCATAGCCACTTTCTGGATTTCTCCGGTGTCTTTCACCTCAAACGTCACATCGGCTGTCAGAAGATATCCTTTCGGTGCCTGCTCTTCACGTAAGGTATATTTACCGATTGGCAGTTTTTCGATATAGTGTGCTTCCTCTGTGGAAGTCCAGCTCTCTACTACCTGATCATCCTTATCGAGAATCGTCAGTTTCGCACCCGGAATCTCAGTTTCTCCTGTGATATCCGTCTTACTGATCTCTACTTTTGTCACATCATCTTTCATATCATGCTTCTGAACCTCTGCTGTATTCTCTACTGTAAAGGTAATACTTTCTGCAGTAACATATCCATCTGCCGGTTTTGTCTCTGTCATGGTGTATTTCTTACCAACAACCAGTTCTTTGATCACATGGGATTCTTCCGTAGAAGTCCATTCATCTACTGTATTGCCATCTGAATCCGTTACTTTCAGGTGTGCACCTGGAAGTTCTTTACCTGTTGTCAGGTCTGTTTTGGACAGCTCCACTGTGGTTGGCTGATTTTCAAAAGTAAAGTCGTAGCTTACTTCTGCCTGGTCTTCTCCGGCATATTCAAAGGTAAACTCCTGTACTTCATCTGTTGTAACAAATCCGTCCGGTGCAAAGATCTCTTTCACATAGTATTTTCCGTCTATCGGAAGATCTGCCGTAAAAGTAATCTGTCCTTTTTCATCCGTTACTCGCTGCTCGATCAGACTTTCCTTCTCAAGGAGTACCTCACCCTTTGCATTTTTGATATCTTCACTGGTATAAAGACCGAAGACACCACCTGCAAGAACACGTTCTGTATCTTTTTCTTTCTTCAGAACCGTAACCTTTACTTTCTGACGGGCATTCTGCCATTTCTCATCATAAGTGATAACTGGTGTATCCTGATCACGATAGGAAAGGTCAACATATCTCGGCTCTTTGTCCAGCACATAACCATGGGCTGTTTTTACTTCCTTCACATAGTACTTGCCAGCCGGGAGATCTCCCATCTGTGCAATACCATTAGAATCTGTGGTAATGGTTCCCACTTTTTCATCTGCTTTAAAATAATCTTCGCTGACACCATCTGCCGCTTTGATATCTTCCGCAGCAAATACATCGAAAGTTACATCTGTAAGACTTCCAGTTACATATTCAAAGAGATGCTCCACAGTACCTTTTACATTGTCCAGAAGTGTCACTTTATCCAAAAACTCTCCATTTTTGTTGATGATCAGAAGTCCTGTCGGTACTTCATCTTTCATCTCTACTTTCTGAATCTCTTCGGTATCTTCCAGCGTGAACTTCACATCCATTGCTTTCAGATAACCATAAGGTGCCATTTCCTCACGAAGGGTATATTCCTCACCAACTGTCAGTCGTTTGATCACATGTGGCTGATCTTTTACAGAAGTCCACTGATCCACAACATTTCCTTCTTTATCAAAAACGGTGAGTTTTGCCCCATCCAGTTCCACACCTGTTGTTACATCAGATTTCGTAATTTCTACTGTTGTTGGCTGGTTCTTTTTCACTGTTTTCAGTTTTACTGTCTTCACATCCTGTCCCTGGTAAGAAGCATTCAGATTCAGAACTTCATCAGAGGACACAAATCCAGCCGGTGCTTTTAACTCTTTCACATAATACTGTCCAAGTGGCAGATCCAGCGTACATACTGCAAGACCATTATTATCAGAGGTCATTTCCTGTAAGAGTGTGTCTACTTTCACGATTACTTTTCCATCTGCCTTGATATCCGCTTTGTTATAGATACCAAAGACAGCTCCTGCTACGGTTGCACCATTTTCTGCATCCTGTTTTTCTACCTGAATCGCAACTTTCTGTCGGTCATCGCCAACAGTCACTTCTTGTTCAATCACCGGTGTATCCTGATTGGCATAGACAAATGCGACTTCTGATCTGTCATGGTTCAGGACAAATCCTTCCGGTGCAGTCTCTTCTACCACATAGTAAGAACCAAGCGGCAGGTTATCAGCAACTGCTTTTCCGTCTTCCCCAGTCGTTACCGTTGTTACCAGTGCATCTTTTGCATAGATCAGCTGTCTGTTTCTGTTTTCATCTTTCTGGTAATCCGGTGTATAAATATTTTCAGCTGCATAGACATTAAATTCTGCACCCTTCAGGTATCTTTCTTCATAAACAAAATCCTTCTTGAATCCGGTCAGCATCTCACCTTTTTTATAGATCGTCAGCTTTCCTTTTACCGGATGGTTCTCGTAATCTACCGTAATAATGGCATCTCCGCTTTCAGAATCCATCTGGTATGCTGTGTTTGCATCCACTGCAATCTCTACATAATTCTTGTTGATTGTGTACCCTTCCGGTGCGTTGACTTCCTCAATCCGGTAATGTCCGATCTTCAGATTCTTCGGCATGATCAGATACCCCTGACTGTCCGTAAAATAGGACTTATGGGTTGTTGTCACTGGGTAAGTTGTTACCTGTTCCACATACTTTTTATTATCCAGGTCATATACCTTAAATTCTGTTCCTGCAATCAGGACGGATTTCTTTGTTTCATCGTCTTTTTTCACGATTTTCAGTTTTGCCTTAAACTCTTCATCCAGAAGCACTCGCCAGATCTGTGGCTCATTTGGATGATGCTCTGTGATATTCACTTCAAAATCATCAACTGGCTTGTAATTGTGCGGTGTTGTTGTCTCACGCACGATATAGCTTCCAAATGATAATGGAATACTGCAGGCATAACCTTTTTCATCTGTGAAAATCTCAGTTGCTCCATTTTCTCCACTCACTACAGGTTTTGCAGAATCAAAGTCGTAGCTTCCATCTGCTTTCTTTGTAAGGGAAGATTTCAGATAAACTGTGAATCCCGCTCCGGATAACAGATCTGCATCGGTCTTTCCATTGTTGGCTGCTTTGATGATCTGAAATGGCTGCTTGATGACCTGCTCACTGGAAGTGCACTCTCTTTTTACTTCTGCTGTCATATCTCCTTCATAACTACACGTAAGATCATGCTCTTCTGTATCTGCCAGGTATCCGGTCGGCGGTGTAATCTCTTTGATATAATATTTGCCAAGATACAAGCCATTTACAGAAGCCTGTCCTTTGTCATCTGTTGTAAGAGAAGCTACCTGTTCTCCTGCTTTATAAATAGTTCCGGTTGCTCCGTCCGGATGCACGATATCTTCACGGGCATACAGTCCATAAACTGCACTTTTCAATGTGGCATCTCCCTGCGGTACTGCTTTTCCTGTCTCTTTATCCACTTTATAAAGATTGATCTTTGCTGTCACACGGTCATTGCTGAAAGTATGGGCAAAAGATACGGTTGCTTCTTTATCATTAGTGTAAGAAAACTTGAACGTATACACATCTTCTGTATTTCTTACATAGCCTTCCGGTGCCTGATCTTCTTTTACAGAATAGGAGTATCCAATCGGCAGGTCTGCTGTGAATTTGGCAGTTCCGTCTGCACCAGTAGTTGCTTTCTCAATCAGCGTTCCTTTTTTCACAACAACGGTTCCGTCTGCATTTCTGATATCATCGGATGCATACAGAGCAAAAATAGCGCCTTTCAGTGGTTTCTTGGTGTCTTTATCCTGTTTTACTACGGAAACATCTGCTTTCTGTCTCTCGTTGTTAAAAGTCACATCTGCAAATACAACTTCTTTATTCTGACCAGCATAAGTTAGAGTCACTGACTTTTCTTCACTGCCGTTATAGAAATTGTCCGGCGCTTTTTCTTCTTTCACCACATAGTTTCCAAGATGCAGGTTCTTCAGTGTGACAGAACCATTCTCACCTGTTGTCAGATTTTCTTTTACAAGATCACCTTTGCTGTACACTTTTGTGCCATAAGCAGTTACAATATCAGCTCCGGCATACACGTTATATACTGCATTTTTCTGTCTGCGGTTTTCATACTGAAATACCGTTCCATTTTCACTGACATCTGCTCCGGTAAGAACCTGTCCTTCTTTATAAATGGTAAGCTCTGCCAGCTGCTCCTTATTTTCCACGGTTACCGATGAAGTCTTACTTGCTACCAGTTTTACATTTGTTGCCGTTGCATTTACTACATACCCCTGTGGTGCTGTGATTTCTTTCAGATAAACGGTATCCTGTGTCTTGATAATCGTAACAGAGGATTTTCCATTCTTATCTGTTGCCGGCATCTGAGTGAGCAGCTTTGTACAAGCCTCATCGCTGTATACACCGAATACTGCACCTGCAAGATTGACATCAGCTGTATCGTCTTTCTTTACGATTTCGATCGTAGCCTGTTCAATCCAGGACACCTTTAAGCTTACATATTTTTCATCAGCGACACCTTCTCCAAACACAAATGCCAGGTCCTGAACACTTGCATTCGTAGTCAGTTTATATGCTGAATAATCTTTTGTAATACTTCCCTTCATCTTTGCAGAAAAAGTAGCACTTACATCTTTTGTCTGTGTCAGAGGCGCTGAAAGATAAAACGTGGTTCCTCCTCCAATTGTTACGCTTGCACCTGCCGCACTTACATTTCCAGTAGATACATTATGGAGCTTTACTCCTTTTGGTAAGTCCATTGTGATTTTCTGCTGGGAAGATGCGTTGAACTGAATGTTCTCCGTTCTCTGAACATTTCCATCTACATAAGCTTTTACATCCGGCTTTGAAAATGACATCGCTACATCTGGTATTTCCGGCTTATTCACACAATAATTATAGAGTTCTTTTGCCAAAGCCTCACCTGTAGCATTTGTTCCGTAAAATGCATCACTACTTCCGTTGGCATATGATGCAGCCATGTGAATAATGATGAATCTTTTTCCTTCTGAAAAATCCGTGTGTTTATTCGCAAAAAAGCTTTCACTTCCTGCGGCGTCTGTACCGTAATAACACACTTTTGCTAACGCCTGATTGTCTCCAATCTTTGTGATTGTATAATTTCCAGATCCTGGTCCTGGTTTTGCCGGCTGTACACAATACGCAGTTGCTCTGACGCTTCCGTAGCTGATATAGTACGGCTCTGTCAGATAGGTTCCAAGATTATAATCTGCATATCTATACAGAGGTCCTTTTTCGATTGTTACCTGCTGTGTGCTTCTTGCTGAATAAGCCGAAACTGCTTCAAATGTTGCAATCTCTCCCTCTTCCATAGCATCAAGATCCACACCTTCGTCTCCTGCCTGTTCCAAAACATCATGAAGCTCTAACCCTGATTCTTCATCATAGGTATCCTGATTCTGTGCCTGCTCTACCAAATCATCAAATTCATCAGCGTCAATATCGGTAATCTCCGATTCTGCTTCTGAATCCTCCGCTTCTTCTGTCTGCTGTTCACTGCCAGCTGTTTCGGATTCAGTCACTGCTTCACTCCCTGCCGCCTCTGTCTGTACTTCTGTTTCTTTCTCACGCACAATCAGTTTTCGGCTGATCTGGTACTTCGGATGCTCCTGATTTACCGGTTCCACATAATAGACCGCTTTGTAAGTGTCCGCATGATCTGTCGTAAAATCCTCATTCTTTTTGTTCTTTGCTTCCTCAAATGTGACTTTGACCTTGTTATCATCCTTGATTTCCAGTCCTGTGTAGTCTGATTTCACATCAAATACACTGCCTGTTTCGATTTCATAATCTTTGGCAGTCACCACCTCATCTTCATCCAGAAGGTCTTTCACTTCCTCATAAAGTGGAGGTTTTTTCTCTGGCTGAATCTCCGCTGCATATGCAGTCATCGGAGATAACACTGTACTAAGCATTGTCATGCCTGCCAGCAATCCAGATACTACTTTCCTAAAATTACCTTTTTTCTTCATGCTAAGGTCCTCTCTTTCATAATATTTGTATGAAAACAGACAGTCCTTAGACTGCCTGCAATACACTACTTATCGTTGTGGGAAAATCAGATTGAACTGCACATTCCCCTCGCCGGGATCAACCATTTCCACAGTTGCTTCATACTGTCGCCCTGTTTTTTTGGATACCAGATCCTTATAATGGATTTTTCCTTTAGCCAGGAACTTCTTTGCTGCCGCCTTATCCATCTTTTTCCCCTGGCTTGCAAGGAATTTATCATTCTTCCACAAGGTAAAAGCACAGTTCCGGTCAGAACAGTAAAAGTTTACTTTTCCTTCCCTGACATCTGCTCCACAGCGGGGACATTTGCCAATGACTTCTCCTTTTGCTTTTCCCTGAAACTGCCCTTTCTTTTCTTCTGAAATACCCTGATATCTGGCAACCAGTTCCTGCATCAGCTCTGTAATCCCATTTAGAAATTCATCTGCGGTCTCTGTATTCTGGGCAATGTGATTCAATGCCATTTCCCACTCTGCTGTCATCTTCGGAGATTTAATCTCATCCGGCAGAACCGTAATCAGTACATTGCCATCATCTGTCGGTACCAAATTTTTCTTTTCCCTTTTCACAAAACCAGACTGAATCAGTTTTTCAATGATTGCTGCCCTTGTTGCCGGTGTGCCAAGTCCTTTCTTTTCTGTATCTCCGGTCAGTTCTTCATTCCCTGCACGTTCCATTGCAGAAAGCAGGGTATCTTCTGTGTATTGTTTCGGTGGCTGTGTAAAATGCTCCGATACAAAAGAATCACAAGGACCGTAATGCTTGCCTGCCCAGATATCCAGCTCCGGCTCTTCTTTCTCAATCTTTACGCCAAAGAACTGTTTCCATTTATTTTCGATCGCCTTGAATCCTTCCTGCTTTGTTTTCTTTGCCGTGAGATAAAACGTATGATAATTACAGGTAATCTGACATTTATGGCTCTCATAAATATAAGGATCTGCGGTTGCCGTCAGTACCCTGGCACTGATCAGATACAAAATCTTACGGTTTCGTTCTTTCAGTTCACCAATATCTGCTTTGGCTACTTCCATAGTCGGGATAATCGCATGGTGATCAGATACTTTCTTTGAATTTAATACCTTACTCACGTCTGGCTGATATTCCAGACCTTCAACATAAGGCATTTTCCCAAGTAACATCTGAATCAGAGTTTCTGTGCTTTCTTCCATCTCATCTGTCAGATACTGGCTGTCTGTTCTCGGATAAGTGACAAGCTTCTGCTCATACATCTCCTGCACGGCATCCAATGTCTGCTGTGCGGTATAGCCAAACATTCTGTTTGCTTCCCTCTGAAGAGTGGTCAGATCATAGAGTTTTGGAGGGCGTACCGTCTTCTCTTTCACATCATCCTTTTCCACTTCGCACATCCGCTCCAGGCAGTCCGCAGCCACTTTATCTGCATCCTCTTTTTTCTGAAAATGCTCTGTAACCGCATCCATATCATCAAACTTGATATGAGCCATATAATATTTTTCTTTGGTAAATTCCTTGATCTTCTGATTTCGATCCACGATCATGGCAAGTGTTGGTGTCTGCACTCTTCCGACTTTCAGATTCTGGTTATACAGAACGGAAAAAAGACGGCTCGCATTGATTCCCACCAGCCAGTCTGCCTTTGCCCTGCAAAGTGCTGACTGATAGAGACTGTCATAACACGAACCGTCTTTTAATGACGCAAATCCATCTTTAATTGCCTGTTCTTCCATGGAAGAAATCCAGAGCCGCTTCATCGGCTTTTTGCATCCTGCCTGCTCATACACCAAACGAAAGATTAACTCACCTTCACGTCCTGCATCAGTTGCACAGATTACTTCATTCACTTCGGAATCTCTCATCAGTTTCTTTAAGATTCCAAACTGCTTCTTTGTACCCTCCAAAATCTTGTGTTTCCAACATTCCGGCACAATCGGCAGATCTTCATATCTCCATTTTTTATATTTTTCATCGTATTCCGATGCATCGCATAATCCCACCAGATGTCCTACGCACCAGGAAACGATATAACCGTTTCCCTCCACGTAGCCATCTTTTCTTGTTCTGGCTCCAAGCACGGAAGCCAGTGCCATCGCAACCGATGGCTTTTCTGCAATCACTAATGCTTTCATTCTATTTCTTCCTCACTTTTCATTTCTATATCTGACTGTATTTCATTTCCCCAGACATCCCACCCAGGTGTTGTCTGTCGTGCAAATAATTCTATTCTCGGTACATCACCAATAAGCTCAACAATTCTATCTCTTGCCACATCTGGTTTTTTACTGTGTCTTTCAATGTGTGATAAAATAATCTGTCGAACATATGCTGATTTCCTATGAACAGACCCTTTCGTTGCAAGCAAACAAATTTCAGCATTGCTCCTTGTCCAGTGTCCCAGACCAAGAAACAAAGTATCTGCCTTTTTATTCTTCTTTACCCACACGAACGCTACTGTCTTGTATTGAAATCCCCATGCTTGAATCACACTTAATCCTTCTCTCAGCTGTGGAAAAGTGACCCAGAGAAATAAAACACAATCTTTATCCGCTAATTTTCCAACTGGAAGATCACAGATTTCCTGCAAACTCATGGTCGGGTAATGGTCTGCGGCAATTCCCTGCCCCGCCTTCCTGTTATACTGCCAAGGCGGATCAGCGTATATAATCTGATATTTCTTATTCCGCACTCAATCATCGCCCTTCCTCCTCTTCTTCATCTTCCAGCACATTATCGTCAAAATCTTCATCTCTCAGGATTTCCGGTTCTGTACTTTCTTCCTGCTCATCTGCATCGTCTACTTCCCGCTTTTCAGACTCTGAATCTTCGGATTCATCTTCATCCTCTTCCATCTCATCCTCGTCATCATATTCATGCTTTGGTTTATAGACTTTGAAGTAATATCCTCCTGCCGCAGCTCCGACTGCAACCAGTGCAATCAAAAGATACGTTCCAAATGGACT